>NZ_AJWE01000128.1:0-63315 GCF_000281145.1 Rhizobium sp. CF142
TCTCCCCGAGGGGAGAAGGGGGATGCGGCTTCTCTCACGGCTCCTCATAGTCCTATTCGTTATCTTCACGCCCCTGTCCGCCTTCGCCGTCAACCCGGACGAGATGCTCACCGACCCGGCCCTCGAAGCCCGCGCCCGAGCACTCTCGGCCGAACTGCGCTGCATGGTCTGCCAGAACCAGTCGATCGACGATTCCAATGCCGATCTCGCCAAGGACCTGCGCCTGCTGGTGCGCGAGCGCATCACCGATGGCGACAGTGACGAGCAGGTGTTGAACTACATCGTCTCGCGCTACGGGGAATTCGTGCTGCTGAAGCCGCGCTTCAGTGTGAGGACGCTGCTGCTCTGGGGTGCCCCCGTGCTGCTGATTCTTGCCGGCGGGGTTTCTCTCGTCGTCTTTGCCCGCAAGCGGGCCGGCAAACCCACCGGCAGCAAACTCACAGCAGAAGAGCAGGCCAGGCTCGCCGAGTTGCTCAATCCGACACCGCGACTTTGACGGAGGTCAAGGTCAGTTCGTCCAAGCCATCCTACTCTCATGGCACCAGATGTTTCCGGAAAGGGAGGTGCACACATGCAGGCCAAGGACATTATGACGAGCAACGTGGTTTCGATCAGCCCTGCGGCAGGGATCCGCCATGCCGTTGCGGTGATGATGCAAAACAACATCAGCGGGCTGCCTGTCGTTGACGACGAAGGGCGGATCTGCGGAATTCTGACCGAAGGCGACCTGCTGCTGCGGCGCGAGATCCGGCATGCGCCGCGTACCGCGCGTAACGCGGAAATCACGTCCGATGTCGATCTCGACCGATACATTCGCGGCAACGGCTGGTCCGTCAGAGATATCATGTCACGCGACGTCATCGTCGCCAGCCCCGACAGCGAGGTTTCGGATATTGCCGAAAGCCTCGAGGTCCATCGCATCAAGCGTATTCCGGTCGTCGACGTCGGACGGCTCGTCGGGATCGTCAGCCGGCGCGATATCCTCGCTTTGATCGCGGACGCAACGCCGCTCAGGTTACCGCGCGAGGACGACGCGATCCTTCTGGCGGTTCGAGCACGCCTGAAATACGATCTCGGCCTGACGCCGCAAAGGATCAGCGTCTCCGTCCATAACGGGCAGATCACGCTCGAAGGAAATGTGGAGACCGAATTGCAGCGCCGTGCAGTACTGGCGCTCGTCGAGAATCTCGGATCGGGAAGCTGCCTCGATCGGTTGCAGCTTGCTGCAGATTGAGATCCGGAAAAGCGGTCGCAACAGGCTTAAGTCCAAGCCACTGATCCAGTCGCAGGCCAGGGGCTTCCGGTCAGCCGCCGGCAGCCAATGCCTTGTCGAGTGCAGGACCAATGCCTGCCGACAGGGCCTTGTCGTCGAGCGGGCCGACCTGCTTGAACAGGATCCGGCCGTCGCGGTCGATGACGAAGGTCTCCGGCACGCCGTAGACACCCCAATCGATCGCCTCCCTTCCGGTCGGATCGACCCCGATGGCAGCATAGGGGTTTCCGTTGTCGCGCAAGAAGACGGCGGCCTCCTCGGCATTGTCCTTGTAATTGATGCCCATCAGCTTGACGCGCGGGTCCTTCGACAGCCGCATGAGCGCGGCATGTTCCTGCCGGCAGGGATTGCACCAGGACGCGAACACGTTGACGATCGTGACCTGGCCGGTAAGCCCGCCATCTTGAAGTCCGGGAGACTGTAACCCGGCAAGCGGCGGCAGATCGATCGCGGGATGTGTCTGACCGATCAGTGCGGAAGGGAGG
Source organism: Rhizobium sp. CF142 (assembly GCF_000281145.1). Taxonomy (NCBI): domain Bacteria; kingdom Pseudomonadati; phylum Pseudomonadota; class Alphaproteobacteria; order Hyphomicrobiales; family Rhizobiaceae; genus Rhizobium; species Rhizobium sp. CF142. The sequence continues at coordinate 1,759 of NZ_AJWE01000128.1, forward strand.
ACGGAGGGCGAATATCCTTCCATCGCCTGCCGATAAAGCGTGCGCCCGGCGGCTCCGGCGATGGTTGCAAAAACGAGCAGCGGCACGGCGGCCAAGACATAGTGCCGCATTTAGCGAACCTCGCGACGAGCGCGATGCTTGATCTTCGCAACCGCCTCGACCTGCCGGCGATAGATGCGGCCATGAAACCAGGTCGTGACGCTGATGACGATCATGACGGAGAATGCGACCATATAGGCTGCCAGCACATATTCCTGATGTGTCATTTCAATTCTCCCTTTGTGTTGCGGCCCGTGCGGCCAAGCGGTGATGCGACATGAGTTTCCGCCGCCAGATTTCGTTCCTGATCGAAGCCATGTGGAGGGTGAAAAAGAGTGCCGTGAAGGCCAGGCCCATGGTCAGGAGCGGGCGAAGGAATTCGATGTCCAGAGCGGGGCCATCCAGCCTGAGCACGCTTGCCGGCTGATGCAATGTGTTCCACCAGTCGACCGAGAACTTGATGATCGGAATGTTGACGAAGCCCACGAGAATGAGAACCGCTGTGACACGAGCGGCGCGCGTCGGTTCGTCGATTGCGCGGTTGATCGCCAATAGCCCGAGATACATCAGGAAAAGCACGAACATCGATGTCAGGCGCGCGTCCCACACCCACCAGGTTCCCCACATCGGCTTGCCCCAGATCGCGCCCGTCACGAGCGACACGAAGGTAAAGGCAGCGCCGATTGGCACAGCGGCACGCGCGGCGACATCGGCAAGCGGGTGGCGCCATACCAGGGAGCCAATGGCGTTTGCGGTCATCACCGTATAACAGAGCATTGCCATCCATGCCGCCGGGACATGGACATACATGATCCTGACGGTCTCACCCTGCTGGTAATCGCCATCGGAGGCGAAACTCAGATAAAGGCCTATGACGAAACAGAGGGCAGTGACTATCGAAAGTCCAGGCAAGGCCCGATCGGCCAGTTCCAGGAATCTGGCGGGCTGCGCAAGCCCGGTGATGTTGTCTTTGATGCGTCCGACATAGGTCATGGCCCGCTCTAGCGTCCAACGCCGTCAGATTAATTGACCCGGATCAAACTGCGACCATTGGTGCTGCATGCACCCCTCACTTCGCTCTCGGTCGCGGCAACGCTCCGGCGGAACCGACCGGTAATTGATCGCGGTCAAAGACGATCGCCGCGCCAATGCCAAAAAGGAGGCATTCCAATCCAGGAGACCCTCGCCTTGATGATTGCCGCGCACGACCGACCCGCCACTCCTCCCGCCGAAGCGATTGCAGGCTCCCGACCGCGGTCCGAAAAGAAAAAACCGGTCGTCTCCGGTCTTGTCCGGCTGCTGCCCCTGCTGCGACCACATCGGAGCTTGCTCTCATGTGCTCTGGTTTCGCTCGTGGCTGCGGCTCTGATTTCGCTTGCGCTGCCGATGGCGGTCCGTCGGATGATCGATCACGGGTTCGGCCAGTCAGACGATGGCTTCGTCAATAGCTATTTCCTGATGCTTCTCGCTCTTGCCGTCGGGCTCGCCATAGCAAGCGCCTGCCGGTATTATTTTGTCACCACGCTTGGCGAGCGCATCGTCAGCGACCTGCGCGTGAAAACCTTCCGGAACGTGACGCGTCTGCCGGCGCGCTTTTTTGACGCCAACAAATCCGGCGACATTGCATCCCGGCTGACGGCGGACGCTGCGCAGATCAAGTCCGCATTGAACCTCGCCGCATCGGTAGCCCTGCGTAATTCGTTGCTGTGCCTCGGCGCGCTGGTGATGATGTTCGTGACGAGCCCGGGACTTTCCGCCATCACATTGGGTGCCATCCCCCTCGTGGTCGCGCCGCTCGTCCTTTTCGGTCGCTCGGTTCGCAGAAAATCGCGTGCGGCCCAGGACGCTCTTGCGAGCGCATCCGCTTTCGCCAGCGAGATGATTGCCGGAAGCCGGACAGTGCAGGCCTTCAACGGGGAGGGAGTGGCCGGCGACAGATATGCTGATGATGTCGAGGCGTCCTATCGCAGCGCCGTCTTTGCCGCCCGCTCTCGCGCGCTCCTGACCGCCGTCGCCATCGCCCTCATTTTTGGAAGCGTCGTCGGGGTTCTCTGGATCGGTGCTCACAACCTGCTTTCCGGAACGCTGTCGGCGGGAAGCCTCAGCCAGTTCCTGCTCTATTCCGTCATTGCCGCTGGTTCACTGGGCTCGCTCTCGGAGGTCTGGGGTGAACTGGCGCAGGCAGCAGGCTCGGCCGAACGTCTTTTCGAACTGCTTGATGAAGATGCCGGCGAGAGTGAACCGGCCTCGCATGCTCCGCTCAGCCAGCCGGCAAGAGGCGCAATCGAAATCAGGGACCTGCATTTTGCCTATCCCGGAGCTCCGGACAGGCAAGTCCTCACAGGCCTGTCGATGAGCATCCGACCCGGCGAAACAGTCGCACTGGTCGGCGCTTCCGGTTCGGGCAAGAGCACGGTCTTTTCGCTCCTGCTCGGTTTCTACAAGGATTATTCCGGCGACATTTCGCTCGATGGCTGCGACGTGCGCACGACCGCTACCGCTGCGGTTCGAGGGGAAATTGCCATCGTGCCGCAGGACGTGACCATCTTCGCGACGAGTATCGCAGAAAATATCAGTCTCGGACGACCCGATGCGTCGCAGGACGAGATTGCGGCGGCAGCCACGACGGGGAGGGCACACGGGTTCATTTCCGAACTGCCGGACGGCTATCGGACCGTGGTCGGCGAGCGTGGTCTTACCTTATCGGGCGGCCAGCGGCAAAGACTTGCGATCGCACGCGCCGTCCTGAAGAACGCGCCGATCCTTCTGCTGGATGAGGCCACGGCATCTCTCGATGCAGAAAACGAAATGCTCGTGCAAAAGGGGCTCGACGAATTGATGTGCAATCGCACGACGATCGTGATTGCGCATCGGCTTGCCACGGTGCTCAAGGCGGATCGAATTCTGGTGGTCGACGGCGGCCGGGTGATAGAGGAGGGCCCACATGCCGCGCTGATCCGCAAGGGCGGCGCATATTCCAAGCTTGCCGAACTGCAGTTCGATCTCTCGGGGTCTGCAGCTTTGGAGCATGACGCGGCGTGAGCGTTGTCACAATCGACCGCCCTGTCTGGGCGGCATCGTGGGCGAGCTCATTCATTCTCGACCCGGGTCATCTTCGCTCGCTATGGAAGCCTTCTATCCGAATACCTGGAGAGGTCTCGCGACGCCTCCGACCGATTCGAAATCGAACATCTTTTGCGTTACCAACGCTGCGGCGCCGCGTGCCCACGAATTGTCTTCCCAATCGGGAAGAATGGGGGGTGGCATCCTGAAGGTTCTAAGTGCCAGCGCTTCTTGCAGAGGCGCCAGGAAATGTTCGCCGAGTGAGACAGCTTCTCCGCCCGCCACGACCACTTCCGGATCCGTCACATTGACGAGGTTGGCGAGAGCCGTTCCGATACCGCGCCCCGCATCCTCGACGATCCGGACAGCCGTCGGATCTTCTGCAGCAAGCGCCTGACGCAGCTCAGGCGTGCCCAGATCCTGGCCCCCCCCATTCGCCTCGCGCCAACGCCGCACCATCGAAGCCTCGGAATGGTAGGCCATCAGGCAGCCGCGCTTGCCGCATTCGCAGAGGCGGCCGTTTTCCTCATAGAGCGTGTGTCCGAACTTGCCGGCTGCACCGTTGGCGCCGCGATAGAGCTTGCCCTCGATGACGAGGGCGCAGCTGATACCGACGCCGACCGCCAGCACCGCCATGTTGCGATGCTGGCGGCCGAGGCCAAACAACTGCTGTGCGATGGCATAGGCATTGGTATCGTCCTCGAGCCAGACGGGAACATTCGCACGATTGGCGAGAAGGGATGCCAGCGGGACGTTGTCCCAATTGAAGCGGTGGCTTCTGATGCACATCGTTTGCTCATGGTTGATAACGCCCGGCATCGATATGCCGATGCCTGTAAGCTTGGCATGTGTGCGTCCCGCAAGTCCGACGAGTCTGGGCACCGTTACGGCCAGCAGATCTGCGACATCATCCGGCGCCTTGCTGGGCATCGGAATCCTGATGGCGGCGAGGGGGCTCGTCGCGAGGTCGGTCGCGACGCATTCCACTGTGTCGGCCATGAGCTTGAAGCCGATCGCCAGCCCGTGCCCATAGTTGATTTCTACGGGGATTGGCCGACGACCGGTGAAGCTTGAAACCGCCTCTCCCTCCGTGACGATGCCTTCCTCCACGAGATCACCGACGACGAAGGTGACGGCGGCGGGACTGAGCTGTGTGATCGTTGCCAATTCGGCACGGCTCTTCGGCCCTTCCTGCCTCAGCAGGTTCAAGATCAGACGGCGGTTCATGGCCCTGGCAGTCGTCTGGTCACCTTTGAGCTTCACGACCGAGTTCCTTTATTTTGTAAATAAACTATTGCGACGCTTCCTGATTTATGCATAAGTTTGCCTGGTCGATCAACTCGGAATGTGGAGATCGACACGTTGAATGCCCGGCGTCCCCGTTGTGGAGGACGGCCGCCGGGACGTGTTGATCTGCTCAACTGGGAGGAATTCAATGGCATTTTCCAAGCATTTTTCGTCGACCACGCGCCGCACCTTTCTAAAGGGCGCAGGCATGGCATCTGCGGCCGCGGTTGTAGGCGGCTTCCCGATCCCGGCAATTGCCCAGGCCCAGGAAGTCAACGTGATCTCAGCCGAAAGCAACGGCAAGGCGCTCGAAGCGCTGAAGAAGATCGCCGAGGACTTCGGCAAGCAGGCCGGTACGAAGGTCGTCATCAACAATATGGACCACGAGGCCCACAAGACGGCGATCCGCAATTATCTGACGGCAGGTGCGCCGGATGTCTGCTTCTGGTTCTCGGGCAACCGCATGCGGGCCTTCGTCAAGCGAGGCTTGTTCGACGACATCTCGGACCTGTTCGAGAAGGAGAAGTACAAGGATGTTCTCGGCGCAAGTACGGGCGCAGTTACGGTCGACAACAAGCAGTACGGTCTGCCCACTGGCGGCACGCTCTGGGGCATGTTCTACCGGAAGGATGTCTTCGATCAGAACGGCCTGACGGTGCCGACGACATCTGAGGAATTCTCGGCCTACTGCGACAAGGCCAAGGCGGCCGGGTTGACGCCGGTCGCCATAGGCACGAAGGAGCTCTGGCCGGCCGCCGGCTGGTTCGACCAGATGAATCTTCGCATCAATGGGCTCGACAAGCATATGGCGTTGATGGACGGGCAGATGAGCTATCTCGACCCGGCCCTGACACCGGTCTTCGATCAGTGGGAAGCCATGATCAAGAAGGAGGTCTTCACCCCGAATCATACGTCCTTCGGCTGGCAGGAGGCGGCAGCCCTGCTCGCCCAGAAGAAGGCCGGAATGATGAATCTCGGCGCCTTCCTTCGCTCAGCATTCACGGAAGCAGACCTGCCGCAACTGACCTTCGCACCGTTCCCGACCCTCGATGCCAACATTCCCCGGTTCGAGGAATTCTCGCTGAACTCTGTCCACATCCCGACGAACGGCAAGAACAAGCAGGGTGCGCGCGAATTCCTCGCCTATTTCTACAAGCCGGAGAATCTCGCGACCTACCTGGAGCCTGGCGGCAACGTGCCGCCGCGCAGCGACCTGCCGCCCAGCAAGGATCCGCTGGTCAATGCCGCGGTCGAATCCTTGAAGCAGGTCAAGGGAACCTCGCAATATTACGACCGCGACAGCGATCCGGATATGGCGCAGGCAGGCCTTGTGGGCTTCCAGGAGTTCATGGCCAAACCCGACCGTCGCCAGGCGATCCTGCAGCGCCTCGAAGGCACTCGCAAGCGTATCTACAAGATCTAGTTCTCCTCCCGGCGACCGGGGAGCGGAACTGCGGTTCCGCTCCTTCAATCCTCCACGAGGTTCTGGACAATGTTGATGTTATGGCGCCGCCAGCGTTGGTGGCTCACCCCGACTATGCTTATCGCTCCGGCCATCATCCTGTTCTTCACCGTCATCCTGCTGTCGGCCGTCCGAAGCCTGTGGATCAGTCTCCACGACTGGGACGGAATGGGTCCGATGACGTGGATCGGGCTTGGAAATTATGTCGAGCTCTACAACGATCCGCAGTTCTACACGTCGCTGAAGAACAATCTGATCTGGCTGATAATGTTCATGGCCGCGCCACCGCTCGGGCTGGCGATTGCTTTGCTCGTCAATCAGAAGATCCGCGGCATGCGCCTTTTGAAGTCGCTGTTCTTCATTCCGCTGGTGCTCGCCTCCGTCACCGTCGGCGTTGTCTTCACCTGGGTATATACGCCGGAATTCGGGCTCCTCGCGCTGATCTTCAAGGCATTCGGAGCGACAGCGCCGGCCGTGCTTTCGGACGAGCATTTCGTCACTTTCGCGATCGTGATCGCGGCACTCTGGCCGCAGATCACCTTCTGCATGGTGCTCTATCTCGCCGGTCTCAACAACCTGAGCGAGGAGCTTATCGGCGCCGGGCGTGTCGATGGCGCAAAGGGATGGAACATGCTCTGGCACATCGTTCTACCGCAGCTGACGCAGGTCACCTTCATTGCCATTGCTGTGACCGTCGTCGGTGCACTCCGATCCTTCGACATGGTGTCCGTGATGACGCGCGGCGGACCGTTCGGTTCCTCGTCGGTGCTCGCCTACCAGATGTTCGAGCAGTCCATCTTCTCTTATCGCTTCGGATATGGCGCGGCGATCGCATCGGTCCTGTTCGTGATCATGGGGCTTTTCATCGTCTGGTATCTGTCGCGGATCATCCGCACCGAAGAAAGGGGCGGCTGATGTATCCTCGTCCAATTCCCGAGACGGCCGTCTGGCATCGCCGCTTCTATTTCCTGGCTGTGCTTGTCGTCCTTCTCCTGTGGCTCTGCCCGCTCTTCGCAATCATCCTGACCTCGTTTCGATCGACCGCGGACGTGATGGGTGGAAACCTCTGGGGATGGCCGACCGAGTTCGGCCTCGTCGACAACTACACCGCCGTCTTCACCCAGACGCCGATGGCGCAATATTTCCTGAACAGTCTGACGATCACGATCCCTTCGGTGATCGGCGTCCTGATTTTAAGCACGCTGTCCGGCTTCGTTCTGTCGAGATACCGGTTTCCGGGAAACATGCTGATTTTCGCGCTGTTCGTCGGCGGCAACTTCCTTCCTCACCAGATCATGATGATCCCGGTGCGCGACCTGATGGTGCGGCTCGACCTGATCGATACGACAACGGCGCTGATCATCTTCCATGTGGCGTTCCAGACCGGCTTTGCGACGCTCTTCATGCGCAACTTCATCGCAGCCCTGCCTGACGAATTGTTCCAGGCGGCAAGGGCCGAGGGAGCCTCTCCTTTCCAGACACTCATTCATGTCGCGGTTCCTCTCGTCCGGCCGGCGCTGGCAGCACTCGCCATCCTCCTCTTCACCTTCATCTGGAACGATTACTTCTGGGCGGTCGTCCTGACGGTGAGCGATTCCGTCAAGCCGGTGACCGCCGGTCTTGCCAACCTGCGTGGTGAATGGGTCTCGGCCTGGAACCTCATCTCGGCCGGAACGATCGTCGTCGCCGTTCCGCCCGTCGTGATGTTCTTCCTGATGCAGCGACACTTCATCGCCGGCCTGACGATGGGAGCGGTCAAAGGATGAACATCCTCAGGAATCCGGAAATCAGATCTTCAAAAGCAGAGAGCCAGGAAGCATGACCAGCCTCGAACTGCGACAGATAAACAAGAACTACGGCGCCTACCACGCATTGCGAGGGATCGATCTCTCGGTGGAGGAGGGCGAGTTCATCGTCATGGTCGGTCCGTCCGGCTGTGGCAAGTCGACCCTGCTCAAGACCATCGCGGGTCTTGAAGGCATTACCTCGGGTCAGATCCTCATCAACGGGCGCGACGTCAGCCGTGAGGAGCCGGGTGACCGTGGCATCGCGATGGTATTCCAGTCCTATGCCCTCTATCCGCACATGACGGTCGCCGAAAACATGGGCTTCGGCCTTCGCATGGCGAAAAGGCCGAAGGCAGAGATCAATGCGGCGGTTGCGCGCGCCGCCAGAATTCTGCGCATTACCGATCAGCTCGAAAAGCGGCCGAAGCAACTGTCGGGCGGCCAGCGCCAGCGCGTCGCGATCGGCCGTGCGATCACTCGCTCGCCGGATGTCTTCCTGTTCGACGAACCGCTGTCGAACCTCGATGCGGCATTGCGCACGCAAATGCGGGTCGAGCTGTCCAGCCTGCATTCCGAGCTCGGTGCGACCATGGTCTACGTGACCCACGATCAGGTCGAGGCTATGACCATGGCAAGCCGCATCGTCGTCTTGAACCAGGGCGTTATCGAACAGGTCGGATCGCCGCTCGAACTCTATCGCAATCCCGACAACCTGTTCGTGGCGGGATTCCTCGGCGCTCCGAGAATGAATTTCCTGTCCGTCACCGTGGACGAGGTCTCGGGTCATCAGGTCAGGGTTTCCGCGCCGGGACTGGCACCTACAACGGTCGAACTCTTAAGCCCCGCGGCGCTTCAGATGGGGACGAGCCTCACGCTCGGCGTGCGGCCGGAGAACATCTCCGTGATCGCGGATGGAGCAGAGAGCGGCGCAGTGCACGGCATCGTCCGCCTGGTCGAGCATCTTGGCCGTGAAACGATCCTCTATGTCGACGCCGGCGATCTCAGGACCGTCGCATCGGAAAGCGGAACCGGAAACATCACGATCCAGCTCAGCTACGTCGCTCCATTCAAGGCCGGCCAGCCCGTGACGCTCAAGCTCGACGCTGCCGAACTCTATCTCTTCGCGCCTGACGGGGGCCGCACGATCAGCGCCCGCAAGGCAATCATCGACAAATAGGTATCAGGATAGACGCCCGTGTCTGAAAACAAGTCAGCAAAAATCTCCGCCTGGAATCCGGTCAAGACCGACCGCTTTCTCGTTGGCGCTCCGCACTATCCCGAACATGTCGACGAGAGTTACTGGGAGCGCGACGCCGAACGCATGGCCAAAGCAGGCTTCAATGTCGTCAGGATGGCGGAATTTGCCTGGCATATTCTTGAACCTGAGCTCGGACGCTTTGATTTCGACCTGTTCGACAGGGCGATCGCCATCCTCGGAAAGCATGGCATCGACACGATCATGTGCACCCCGACGGCCACACCGCCGCGCTGGCTGACCGTCGCGCATCCCGAGATCTTGCGGGTGGATGGCAAGGGCCGGTCTATGAGCCATGGCTCGCGCCAGCACTGCGACACCGCAAGTCCGGTGTTTCGGGAGCATAGCCGGCGCATCACGAAAGCGATGGCCGAGCAATATCGTGACAATCCACGCGTCGTCGGCTGGCAGACCGACAACGAACTCAACACCAGCATGCCGGAGAGCTTTTCAAAGGCGACGCTGAGTGAGTTTCAGGCCTTCGTTGCCGAGAAGTACCGTACGATCGACAAGCTCAACCATGCCTGGGGAGGAGATTTCTGGGCGACCGCTTACCAGAGCTTCGATCAGGTGGTGCTGCCAATCGATTTCGGACCAACCTTTCCGAGCCCGGGCCATGTGCAGGACTACCATCGCTTCCTGGCCTTCTCGACGGCCCGTTTCCAGCATGACCAGGTCGAGATTCTGCGCGCCGTCAAACCGTCCTGGTTCGTCTTCCACAATCTGGGCGGCCTGCGGGATATCGACTTCCGCGGACAGTTCACCACCGATCTCGATTTCGTCGGCTATGATATCTATCCGATGCTCTACGACGAATTCCAGCGCATCGGCAATCACGCCAAGGTCCAGGCGCTTCATCTCGATATCTGCCGGGGCTTTTCCGGCAATTATATCGTGCCCGAACAGCAGTCGAGCTTCGGCAGCCAGCCAGGCTTCTGCACGTTGACGCCGGAGCCAGGGGAAATGCGCCGAATGGCGATGTCCTCCGTTGCGCGCGGTGCCGACGGGCTGATGTTCTTCCGTTGGCGGCCTGCCCATTTCGGCGCCGAGATCTACTGGATGGGGATCATCGATCACGACGACGTCCCGCGCCATCGCTACGACGAGGCGAAGCGTTTCGCCACCGAGATGACGGCGCTGCAGGACAGGATCCTCGGTACTTATGTGCGCATGGATGTCGGCATTGCCGGATCGGATTTCGACAATCAGGAGGCTCACAAGACCTATTCGATCGGCCTGCCAAGCCCACAGGACGACGCCGTCCTGCTGCATCAGTATTGCTACGACCGGGGCATTGCCTGCGGGTTCATTCATCCCGAAGACGATCTCTCGAAGCTGAAGCTTCTCTACGTGCCGCACTGGGTCATGTGGAAGGACGAATGGACGGAGCGACTGAAGTCGTTCGCCGAAGAGGGCGGCGCGGTGGTGTTCGGCGCGCGGACGGGGACGCGCGACGAGAACAATCACGTGATCAGGGAGACGGCGCCGGGAACGTCGCTTTCGAAGCTGACGGGCGTGCGGGTGGAAGATTTCGGCCGGCTTGCGGCACCTGGCGCCAAGGGCCTGTTTGAGGTCATGGAGCGATCCGGCGGTCTGGTCGTGCCGCCGAACAGGCCGGCGGAATCCCACCGGCGCGAGCGCCGCTTCAAGATCGGCAATCGTGAACTGACCGCCGGATATTTCTACGAAAACCTGAGCGTCGACGATGATGTCGAGGCGATCGCCATCTGGTCGAACCGTTACGCCGACGGAAGGCCGATGGCGACATCCAGAAAGATCGGTAAGGGTCGCGTCGTCTATCTCGGCACCTATCTCACGCCCGACCTTACGGAGGCCCTGTCGGAGCGCCTGTTCGGGGATGCCGGGATCGAGCCGCTGGTCGCCGATTTGCCCGAGGGTGTCGAGGTGACGATGCGCATGAACGAGGATCGCCGCCTTCTCTTCATCCAGAACTACACGGACAAGCCCGCCACGATTGCTCGGGTTCCCGCCGGCGCCAATCTTCTGGACGCAGGCAAGCCGGTGGACGGTGCGCTCGCGCTCGAAGGTTACGGCTGCGCCGTCGTGCAGCTCTCCTGAAACACACCGCGGTCGAAAACGCCGTTGGCTCGACAGGCTTAGGAAAACGATATGACCGATACGGATAGAATTCGCTGGGGCATCCTTGGCCCTGGCCGGATTGCGGACGATTTCTTCGCGGGCGTTGCTCAATCAAGAACTGGCCGCGTGGAGGCGATCGCCACCCGCGAGCCGGAACGGTCGGGCCTGGCCGAGCGCTTTCCGGGCGCGCGAATCCTTCGCGGCTACGACGCTCTTCTGGCGGACAAAGAGATCGACGCCGTCTACATTTCGACGCCACACCCGACTCACGCAGAATGGGCGATCAAGGCGGCGAAGGCCGGAAAGCACGTGTTGTGCGAGAAGCCGATCGGCCTTTCGGCAGCCGAGGCCGAAGCCATGCAAGCCGCTGCACGTGCGGCCGGGACCTTCCTCGGCGAAGCCTACATGTACCGATTGCATCCCCTGACGCTGAGGCTGATCGAGCTTCTGAAGGAAAAGGCGATCGGCGATGTCCGCATGGTCAAGTCGAGCTTCGGTTTTGCCAAGCCATTCGAAGAAGATCACAGGCTGTTTGCAAACGATCTCGCGGGTGGCGGTATCCTAGACGTCGGTGGGTATCCGGTTTCGATGGCGCGGCTGATCGCCGGCATCGGCCAGCCGAACGACCTTATCGAGCCCGACCAAGTATTCGGCGTCGGACATCTCGGCTCGACGGGCGTCGACGAATGGAGCGCTGCCATCCTGCGCTTCCCGAATGGCATCGTTGCCGAAGTCGCCTGCTCGGTGTCACTTGCGCAGGACAACGTCCTTCGCATCTTCGGCACGGCCGGTTCGATCGAGATCGATCATTTCTGGTTCGCCGCGGGTAAGCAAGGCGGTACCGCCGTCATCAGGCTGTTCGACGCCGCCGGAAATCGAAAGGAAATCACCGTCGAAGAGCCTCGTCACGTCTACAGCTTCGAGGTTGACGCTGCAGGAGAGGCGGTCAAGGCTGGGCGGGTCGAGTTTGCCTACCCCGGCATGACGGCCCTCGACACGCTTGGCAATCTCAAGGTGATGGACAAGTGGCGCGCCGGCATCGGGCTGGAATACGCCCTTGAGACACCCGCCGTTCGGACGAGGACGCTGACCGGCGAGAGGCTCCGGCGAAAGGATGTGATTGTGCCGCGCGGCCATATTCCCGGCATCGAGAAGGAAAGCTCGATGCTGGCACTCGGCATGATGCTGTTTTCAACTTTTCCGGCCGCCTCGATCGTTCTTGACGAATTCTTCGAAGCCGGCGGCAATCTCATCGACTCGGCCTTCCAGTATGGGGGAGGAACGCAGGACCGGCTCATCGGCGAATGGGTCCGCAGCCGTGGCGTCAGGAGCGATGTGGTGATCATCGAGAAGGGCGCGCATTCGCCACTCTGCTATCCCGACGTCATCGCCAAGCAACTGACGGTAAGCCTCGAGCGGATGCAGACCGACTATGTCGATGTCTACTTCATGCATCGCGACAATCCCGACATACCGGTCGGTGAATTCGTCGACGCCATGGATGCGGAAGTCAGGGCGGGTCGCATCCGTGGGCCAATCGGTGGATCGAACTGGACCCGCGAGCGCATGGATCAAGCGATCGACTATGCCGAACGCACCGGCAAGACGAGGCCTAGCGTCCTTTCCAACAACTTCTCACTCGCGGAGATGGTCGATCCCGTCTGGCCAGGATGCATCGCTTCGTCGAATGCTGCCTGGAAAAGCTGGCTGAAGGAGCGGAAGGTGGTCAATTTTGCCTGGTCCAGCCAGGCGCGCGGTTTCTTCACCGATAGGGCGGGGCGGGAGAAACTGTCGGATCGCGATCTGGTCCGTGCCTGGTATTCCGAACTGAATTTCCAGCGAAAGGCGCGGGCGGAAGAGCTTGGTCGTCGCCTCGGCAAGGATCCGATCCAGATCGCACTCGCGTATGTCCTGCACCAACCCTGGCCGGTCATTCCACTGATCGGTCCGGCGAGCCTTGCGGAGCTTCGCCATAGTCTGGCGGCCTCCGCCATCAGGCTTTCACCCGAAGAGGTGCGGTGGCTCGAGAATGGCGAACGGGCTTGATCGAAAATAGAATCCAGCATCGCTTCCGGTCGTCAGCCAAAAGGATTGCATGGTGCCAGACGTGTTCGTCTGGGGCGGCTGGCAGGGTACGAGCCGGAACAATCTGCTGCTATCGTCAAGAAACTCCTCGAAGGGAGAACTTCTGGCTGTTCGGATGTGAGCCAGCTTGACAAGCGTGCTCGTCGATGAGAACAAAGAGCGAACCAACGGGAAGGTCACCATTCATGATACGTTTCGCGCCGAAGATAGAGCAGGACGCTGCCCCAGTAATCAAAATTGCAAAGCCGAACGCCAAGATACGATCCGAGATCGAGCCATCGGACACTTCCACTACGACCGTTGAGAACGAAACCAACAAGATAGGCAGCCAGGCTGCCACGACGATATCAGGACCTGCGGGGCCTGCCGCAAAACTCCTTGAGTTATCAGCGGAGCTTCCTGCGAAAGGCAGAAAGACGGGTTCCAGGAAGCGCAAAGAGGTAACAAGCCCCAAGCCGCTCGAAGTCAGCAACCGGGGTCACGATCAAAGCGTTGGCGATTTGCTGCTCGACCTCTGACAATAGGCTTCGAGCACCATGCCGAAGAGCTTTCGTGCGATTTATAATCCTCCTCGGATTTTTCAGGGCTCACGCCGCTTCCGTAGAATGACCCGCGATCAATTCCATCTCGCAAAGCTCATCGATAGTCTGGCGCCGGCGGATGAGCCGGGAGTTCTCTCCGTCCATGAGATATTCGGCAGCATGAAGCCGGCTGTTGTAGTTGGACGACATTGACGCGCCATAGGCACCCGTTCCGTGGAAAACGAGCAAATCGCCGACCTCGGCAGGAGGGAGCGCCCGCGTTTCGACCACGCCATCCGCCCCTTGCGTGAATACGTCTCCCGATTCGCAGAGCGGGCCTGCTACGACAGTAGGACGTAGCTCGGATGGGCTGAGGCTTCGACCATCGTGCGGCAGCACCGAGATCTCATGATAGCTGCCATAGAGGGCGGGGCGCATCAAGTCGTTGAAACCTGCATCAACGAGGGTGAAGTGATTTCTGCCAACCTGCTTCGTTGCGCGGACCTCGGCCAGCAGCACACCGGCTTCTGCTACAAGGAAGCGCCCCGGCTCGATCTCCAGGCGCACGGCGTGGCCGAGCCTGCTTTCTGCTTGCCTGCGCACGCTGTCCCACAAGCTGAAATAATGCGCAGTATCGATCGCCCTGTCCCCGTCGCGATAGGGAACTGACAGCCCACCCCCGGCAGAAATCGCCTCGACATCGTGATCGAGATCGCTCAGGAGACCGGTCATCGCATGACAGACCCGCTCGAGATGGCCGTAATCGACGCCGGAGCCGATATGCAGGTGAAGCCCGACGAGATGCAGGTGATAGCGGCGAACCAATTCGACAGCCTGGCTAAGCTCCGCATGCCAGATGCCATGCTTGCTGTTTTCGCCGCCCGTATTTGTCTTGTTGCTGTGGCCATGGCCGAAACCCGGATTGACGCGAAGCCAGACGCGGTGACCGGGCGACAGCTCCCCGAGCTGGTGCAGCATGTCGATGGAGCCGATATTCACCTCAACCTTGTCGTTGACGACGCGGCGCAAAGTCGGGCGGTCGAAAATATCGGCGGTGTAGACGATGCCCGCAGCACCTGAGAGGGTAGGGCCGGCGGAAAATCCGGCCCGCTGCGCGCGATCGATTTCGCCGAGCGACACGGAGTCCACAAGCACACCCGCCTCGCGCATGAGGGAAAGGATATGGATGTTGGAGCACGCCTTCTGCGCATAGCGGATCACATCGAACGCGCCGAGCTGCCTTATCCGATCGCGAATCGTCGGAGCGTCGTAGACCCATAAGGGCGTCCCATGCTGGTGAGCGAGAGGGGTGAGGTCATTGGCAGAGATGATGGGCATGGCGCTGGTTGTCCGTAGATGGCAGCCCTCCGAACCGAAGATCGTTTCAAGTTGGGCAATGGGGATTTCACGTACGGGTTGACCACGAAACCGGGCATATGAAAAATATCAATTTTTCTCAACTGTATTCAATTTTGATATGAGATGAGCATGGCCGTTACCCTTCGGCATATCGAGGTCTTCAGGGCTGTGATGACGACAGGCAGCGTCACGGACGCAGCCGCGATGCTGAGTACCTCCCAGCCGACGATCAGCCGGGAGCTGGCACGGTTCGAGCATCTCATTCAGATGAAGCTTTTTGAGCGCGTGCGCGGCCGTCTGCGCCCGACTGCGCACGCTCTGCAATTGTTCGAGGAAGTGCAGCGCGCCTATTTCGGGCTGGACCGGATCATCAGCACGGCGGCGTCGCTGCGCCAGTTCGAGCAGGGGCAGCTCTCCATCATATGCCTGCCGGTTTTTTCTCAATCGCTCCTGCCGCAGACCTGCCGGCATTTCATCGACCGGTTCCCGAGCGTGGGTATCAGTATCGTTCCGCAGGAGTCGCCTCTGCTGGAGGAATGGTTGTCGGCGCAACGCTATGACTTCGGACTGACGGAGGTCGATCATGTCCCGCAGGGTACGGAGGTAACCCCACTCCTGACGCTCGACGAGATTTGTGTGCTGCCGGACGCTCACCCGCTTCTTGAAAAGACCGTTCTCTCACCAGGTGATTTCGAGGGGCAATCCTTTGTCAGCTTGTCGGCGATGGATAGCTACCGGCGGCAGATCGATCAGATTTTTCGAAACGCCGGCATCAGGCGGCGCATGATCATCGAGACCCATAGCGCGGCATCCGTCTGTTCGATGGTGCGGGAGGGAATTGGTCTGGCTATCGTCAATCCCCTGACGGCCCTGGATTATGCCGGCCACGGCGTACATCTTCGCCGGCTATCGTTCTCGATCCCTTTTTCCGTCAACATCGTGCGCCCGATCCATCGGCCGCAGTCGCAGCTGGTCGAGGTTTTCGGGACCGAATTGGCCCGGCAAGCAAGGCTGATCGAAGCCGGCTTGCCACCCTCATTGATCCCTGATGACTTCGTGAAGGCGCATAAGATAGCGGCGTGTACCGATGCCCTGTCACACGTCATCAGTTCAGCACCGGTTCGCCAGCAGTGATGCGCTGCTCGCCCTCGTCGAACAGGTGGACGGCATCATGGAGCGGAGCAATCCGCAGCACGTCGCCGGGGGCTGCTCTGATCCGCTCCCGGAAGACGCAGCTGATCGTCTGCGTGCCAAGACGGGCAACCACCAATGTCTCGGACCCCGTCGGCTCGACAACGGCGGTTGTCACTTCGATGCCGTCGGGGTCGAGTGTGATGTGCTCAGGACGAATGCCGTAGGTGACGGCGCCGGACGGGCGCCGCTCGCTCGGCAGGATAAGCCCGTCTTCAGTTCGGAAACCTTCATTCGTCATGCTTCCCTTGACGAAATTCATGGCGGGAGAGCCGATGAAACCGGCGACGAACAGGTTGTTCGGGCGGTCGTAGAGTTCGAGCGGCGAGCCCGACTGTTCGATCAGGCCGTCCTTCATCACGACGATCTTGTCCGCCATCGTCATCGCCTCGATCTGGTCATGGGTGACATAGATCGTCGTGGTCTTCAGCCGCTGATGCAGCTCCTTGATCTCGGATCGCATCTGGACGCGGAGCTTGGCATCGAGGTTCGACAGGGGCTCGTCGAACAGAAAGACGGCGGGATCCCGGACGATCGCACGGCCCATGGCAACACGCTGCCGCTGGCCGCCTGACAACTGCTTCGGATAGCGCTCCAGGAGCGCCTCCAGGCCCAAGATCTTCGCGGCATTGCCAACGCGCCGATCGATCTCAGTCTTCGGCATACGCTTCAACCGCAGCGAGAAGCCCATATTCTTGGCGACCGTCATATGCGGATAGAGGGCGTAGTTCTGGAACACCATGGCGATGTCACGATCCTTCGGCGCCAGCTCGTTGACAATATGCTTGCCGATCTGGATCTCGCCCGAGCTGATATCCTCCAGACCGGCGATCATTCTGAGCAGGGTGGATTTGCCGCAACCCGAGGGGCCGACGAGGACGACGAACTCGCCGTCGCGGATATCGACCGACACGCCTTTGATGGCTTTGAATGCGCCATAATCCTTGCGCGCACTATTCACTCTAACATGGGCCATTTCCGTCCTCCCAGGTCGCTATCAAAGCTCGTCCAACACGCTTCTGAGGTAGGCGAGACCAAGGCGTTCGCCCTCTTTTCTGGCCGCGAGATCCTTACCCGGCCATCCGTAGGCGGCGTCCTCGTGCTCGATCGAAAGTGTGCCGTCGAAGCCGTTCGTCCGCGTCTGGCGCAGAAAGCGCGGCCAGTCGAGAAGGCCCTGGCCCGGCAACTTGTATTGCCACCAACCCTTGCCGTGATAGCCGACCGCCTGTTGCGTGGCCGCATCGATTGCGGTGTCCTTGGCGTGGAGAATGGCGATGCGATCCTTGACCGCGTCCATCGCGGCATAAGGATCCACGCCGATGCGGATGAGGTGCGACGGGTCGAATTCGAGACCGAAGCGCCGGTCGGGTATGCGCTTGAAGAGCTCCTGCCAGCCCTTCGGGGTGGTTCCGATGAAGTTGTCCTTAGGCCCCGGCCAGTTTTCGATCGCGAAGACGAGACCGCTCGACGTCGTCTTGGCAATCAACCGATTGGTGAATTCGGCAAAATCATCGTAGTTGGTCTCGTCGTTGGCATCGTCGTCGCGTCCGGGAAAGATTACGAAGATCGGCACGCCCGCTTCGCCGATCGCCTGGGCAAATTCCTCGGTACGGGCGCGAAGCTCGCCGCGCTTGTCGCTGTCGGCATCGAGCTGATTGCCGAAATAAGTGATCGAGGAGACGAAGAGATTATGGTCGCGTGCAAGTGCCACCGCAGCCTGTACCTTGTCCGGTGTCTTGATATGGCCGCCGACATCGATTTCGATTGCATCGAAACCGGCCGACGCTGCGAAATTCACCACTTCTTCTAGCGGCCGGTCGTTGAATGTCGACGTATAAAAACCAATCTTCATCAATATCCTCCCAGCGGCCTTGCCGGCTGTTTCAGTTGTTCAGGCGATCCATGAATTTGAGGGGCGAACGGGTGCGTTGAACGGCGTCAGCGGATGCCAGCATCAGCGCCGCCGCCATCGGCATCGCCGCAGCACCGAGCGCCGAAGCGTCCTCGCCGATCGAGGCACGATGCAGCGAAGGCAGAGTGTTGTCTCCGGCCGACAGATGTTCGTGAACGTAGCGGAGCAACTCGTCGATCATGCGGATCGGCAATCGGCCGCCGATGATGATGGCATCGGGATCGACGATCATGCCGATATGCTTGACCGCAACGGCAAGGTGAGCGCTCATTTCCTTCAGCCACTTCGACACCAGAGCCTTGCCACGTGCATCGAGTGTGAGAAGGTCCTGGGGCACGCTTGCATGGAGGCCATGTTCGCCAAGAAACTTGTAGAGAAAAAACATCGTCACCATCTCGCCGAGAAGATCGACTTTCGGCGCGGTCTTGTCCCGGTCGTCGGCAATCGGCAGCCATCCGATTTCGCCGCTCAGCGCCATGGCGCCGCGATGGCCGTTGCCGTCGAGAACGAGCCCTCCGCCGAGACAGGCGTTGATGGCGATATAAAAGAAGCTGCGGCTTTCCGCCCCGAGACCATAGTCAAGCTCGGCAAGGGCGGCCGCATTGGTCTCATTTTCGATGAAGACCGGATGCTGCGTCAGGTTTTCTATTGCTGCGCGTACGTCGAATTCCATCCATTCCGAATAATCGTCGGGCATGCCGAGGAAGGGGATCTCTCCGAGCCAGTCGGGCATGGCGAGCCCGATGCCGGCCAGGTGGGCATCGTCGATGAGGCGGCTTCGCTGGAAATGCGATATCGCATCGGCCGTCAGCTGCATGAACTCGGCCGGACGCACATAGCGTTTTTCGTGGTGGACCCGGGCACGCACGTTGCCGACGGCATCCACAGCGACAATCGTCAGGTGATCGCGATCGATGTTGATCCCGATCGCGAAGAATGCGTCGGGATTGATCTCGAGCTCGATTGCCGGTTGCCCCCTCAGACCATGCCGCCGGCGAGCTTCGATGATCAGGCCCTCGTCGAGCAGACGATCGACGATCCTGGCGATCGCTGGCTTTGTGAAACCTGTCTGCCGGGCAATCTCGGCGCGCGAAATCGGCGCCTGCCGATGAACGCAACGCAGCACGACGGCCCTGTTGTGCTCGCCCGCATCCTCGACATTGGCCCCCGTCAGATCGGGGGACAGTCTGGCGCCGTTCATCTGGTTCATGGATTGAGATCCTCTATCTGCCACGGACACGCAAACCGACCTTACCCTTTCACCGCGCCGCTGGTCATGGCGCCAAGGATCAGCCGTTGAAGCGACAGGAATGCCACGATCGCCGGAACGACGGAAATCAGGCAGGCGGCGGCTAGCAGCTGGATGGACGAGTCGGTCTGCATGCCACGGAAGTTAAAGATTCCGACGCCGATCGGCATCAGGTCATTTTTGGTGAGCAGCAGGAAAGGCACCAGGAATTGCGACCAGCCGGCAATCACAGTGATGATGAAGACCGAGGCAATGCCCGGCGCCGACAGGGGCAGGATGATGCGCCAGAAGACCGAGAAGCGGTTGCATCCGTCGATCATCGCGGCTTCGTCCAGGCTGCGCGGAATGCCGTCGACGGTGCCTTTCAACAGCCAGGTCGCAAGGGGAACACCGAGCGCGATATAGACCATGACGACGGCAAAATGCGTGTCGAGCAGGCCGAGACGGTTCATGTAACGATAGAGCGGCACCATGATGACGAGCGGCGAGATCATCTGGAAAAGCAGGAGCCCCATCATCGAGAGGCCCTTGCCGCGGAACTGGAAGCGCGAGAAAGCGTAAGCGGCAGGCAAGGCAACGATGAGCACGCCGAAGCCGCTCAAGGCCGCAAGCTTCAGGCCGTTCCAGAGATAGATTGGAAAGTAGCTGTTGTTGAGAACGGTGATGAAATTCTGGATGGTGGGATTGTCGGGAATATAACGCGCCGCGCCGCGATAGACCTCACGCTTGTCACGCAGCGCCATCGACAGGAGATAGGTGAGGGGGCCGGCAAAGAAGACGAACATCACCAGCATGAAGAGATAGCTCATGGCATCGCCGAGCCGTGTTCCGGTGCGTCCGCTCATTGCTCTTCCTCCTTCGGCAGGAACGACGCATAGACGAAGGCCAGGCCGAGACTGATGATCAGCATCAGCACCGAAAGCACGCTGCCGCCGGAGAGATCGTAGTTTCGGAAGACGATGTTGAAGACGTAGAGCGAGATCACCTCGGTCGCGCGTCCCGGCCCGCCGCCTGTCAGTGTGATGATCGCGTCGAAGGTGTTGACCGTCTGGATGGTGATCAGGATCATGTTGACGAGGATTGCGGCGCGCAGCTGCGGAAGTGTCACGAAGAAGAACTGCTGCGAAGCCGTGGCACCGTCGACCTCGGCGGCTTCGTAGAGCGAGGGATCGATCGATTTCAGTGCCGCATACATCACGACCATCGAAAAGGCCGTGCCGCGCCAGATGTTCGAGATCAGCGTTGACCAGGGCGCCATCGCCGGATCCGAAAGCCAGGCAACTGTCGGCATGTGCATCAGCCTCAAGATGCTGTTCAGCGCGCCATAAGGCGCTTCGGAAAACAGCATCTGCCAGATGATGCCGCCGGCAATGCCTGGCACGACCCAGGCGACCAGCGCCGTCGTTCTCAGGATCGTGGTGCCGAACAGGCCGCGCTTTTCGCCGCGGATGACAGTGACAGCGACCGCAAGACCGAGAATCTGCTGGCCGATGACGCTGCCGCCGACGAAGATCAGCGTCGCCCAGAGAATGTCGGGCAATTGCGGCGAGCTGAGCGCATTGACGATCGAACCCAGCGTATAGTCCTGGTTTTCGCCGATCAGCGTCGCATTGGTGAAGGAAAGCCGGAAAACGTCGATGACAGGATACAGGTAGAATATGCCGATGACGACGATCACGGGCATGATCCAGGGCAGGGGCGCACCAGCGAACCGGCGTATGAACGTTCTGCTTTGAGGCGGGCTGTCAGCCTCGATGGCAATTGGGCTCATTGGCTTCTCTGTCCGGGTTTGGCACTGTCGACGGCGCCTAAAGGCAGGCGCCGTCGTTATCTGAAGCGTCAAAAAATGCCCGGGATCAGAGCCGCTTGTAGGCCTCCATCGCCGCGCTGAATGCGGCATCCAGGGCTTCTTCCGGTTTCTTCGTTCCCGAGAGCACGTCGCCCATCATGATCTGGATCTGGTTAGAGATCTCCGGATAGATCGGCACGCCGGGACGCGCCTGGCCGTCGACGAGCGCATTGGCGAAGGTCTTGTTGGCTTCCGTCGAGAAGACCTCATACTTGTCGAAGAGCGACTTGCGCGTCGGCAGCTGCTGCTGCAGCGCGTTTGCCGGACCCATATAGACGTCGCGAGCCAGATTGGCGCACATCTCGATCTTCTCCTTGTCCTTGCTGAAGGACGCGATCGTCCAGCCGCCGGTGCCGGTCGAGCGCTCATTGGCCGAAGGGCCGGGGATCGGCGAGAAGGTCCAGTTCTTGAATTCCTCTTCGTCGAGCGTCGCCTTCAACTGCGCATATTGCCAGTTGCCGCCGATGAAGAGCGCCGTCGTCGCCGCTGCTGCCGCGGCATTCATGTCGTCATAATTGGCGATAGTGGTAACGCGCTTGGGGGCCGCACCGGAATCGACGAGATCCTTGAAGTAGTTAAGCGCCTTCAGGAATTTCTCCTTGTTCTCGCCTTCGCCGAAGACCGGCTTGCCCGAGTCGTCGACGAGCTTGCCGCCGAGCGCCCAGTAGTTCGCCAGCCAGTCGAAGGTGGTGCCCTCCCAGCGCCCGCCGTTGAAGAGGACGCCTTCCATACCTTCCTTGGTGGAGGCAAGTGCGGCCTTCTTCAGGTCGTCCCAGGTCTGCGGCGCATCGGCTACAACAGACTTGTTGCGGTAGAGGACGCGAAGGTCCGTATCCCACCACCAGGCGCGGATCGTCTGATCCTTGTCGGTGATGCCGCTGCGGATGAAGGGGAAGAGATCGTCGACTTCTTCCTTGGTGAAATAGGGCGTGAAATCCGCCAGCACCTTATTGACCATGAACTGCGAGAGCACGAAGGAGTCGACGGCGGCGCAATCCGGCGCATTGCCGGCCTTGGCCTGCTCCAGCATCTTGGCCTGTTCCGTGCCGATGTCGGAGGACATGAACTGCATCTGCAATTTCCAGTCCGGGTGCTTCTTGATGAAGTCGACAAAGAGCTTCTGGTAACCCTCTGCGATGTTGGGGTCGGAATTGTTCGGGCTGTCGTTCGTGAGCCGGACGACAAGGGTTTTTGGCGCATCGGCAGCGCCGATCCTGTCCTTTGTCGCAAGCTCCTGGGCAAATGCGGCAGGCACTGAAAATAACATTGTGCTCAGCGCTAACGCGCTGATGAACGCTCTCTTCATGATGGGTCTCCTCCCCATTTTAAACGGATACAGCCTGGTGGTCGGTTGACCTCTCCTCATTTCCATGCTGCATTAATTAGATTAAGTTACTTTGATTTGATGTCAAGCCGCAGCTTGGGAGGATTGAGATGCCGGCGACATTCAACACAAGTTAGCGGCCCGCAGCCGCATTTCCCGATCACAAAAAATCGAGCCATTTCGGGCATCCGCGATGGCGCGGTGAGGTTTTGCCTCGGCTACGTGAAGGTGGCCGAACCTGACATCTATGGAGGATCAGATGCGCTTACTCATTCTCGGCACTGGCGGAATGGCCAACCAGCATGCTGCAAATTTCAAGGCGATCGAAGGCGTTAGCGTCGTGGGCGGGGTTGACGTCGTACCCGAGCGGCTGGCGGCCTTTTGCTTGGAACATGGCATCCCCAATCACTTCAGCACACTCGAGGAAGCCCTTGCCTGGGGCGAGTTCGATGCCGTTGCCAATGTCACGCCCGACCGCATCCACCACCCGACAACGCTTCAGGCGATTGCGGCGGGCAAACATGTCTTCTGCGAAAAGCCGCTTGCGACCGATGCCATCAAGGCAATGGAAATGACCGATGCCATCGAAAAAGCGGGCAAGGTCGGCATGGTCAATTTTACCTATCGCAATTCGCCCGCCCTGCAGAAGGGCCGGCAGATGGTGCTTGCCGGTGAAATCGGCGAGATCAGGCATGTCGAGGCATCACATCTGCAGAGCTGGCTTGTCGGGCGCCATTGGGGCGACTGGAAGAGCGAGAGCAAATGGCTGTGGCGCCTCAGCAAGAAGCACGGCTCGAACGGCGCACTCGGCGATATCGGCATCCATATCGTCGATTTTGCGTCCTATGGTTCGGGGCTCGATGTCGCCCACGTCTTCGCGCGGCTGAAGACCTTCAACAAGGCGCCGGGAGACAAGATCGGCGAATATGATCTCGATGCGAACGACAGCTTCACGATGAATGTCGACTTCACGACGGGTGCGATTGGCACCATCCAGGCGACGCGAACCGCGGCCGGCCAGATGGATCAGCTGCGCCTCAGGGTCTATGGCGAGACCGGTTCGATCGAGATGATCTATGATACCGGAAAGTCGACGCTTCGCGCCTGCCTCGGCGAAGATGTTCACACCGCAACATGGCGCGACATTGCCTTCGATCCGGTGGAAACGAATTATCAGCGCTTCGTGCAGGCCGTCAGGGCAGGCAGAACACAGGAACCTTCGTTCCGCAGGGCGACGAATATCCAGAAAGTGCTCGACAAAGCGCTTGCCTCGGATGTTAGCCACACGGACGAGGCGCTTGCCTGATCCGATACTAAGACGTCAGGCGGAAACTGGTGGCAGCAGGGTGTTGAGGAAGGGCAGCAGTGCCGCCCCCAGCGCCACGCCGCCGCCGCTGAAGCTTGCCGGCTTCATCGGCGAAATCCACGGTGTCAGGAAGGGCCGCTTGGATGTGTCGCGGCGCTCGACGGAGAGCTGGTGGATCAGTGCTTCGATGACGCTTCGCGGCAGGTCGCCGCCGATCATGATCACACCAGGCGCGATAAAGCCGGCCATGGCGATGATCGGGTCGAGCAGGTGGCTTGCCGCATCGCGGATCCACTGCGTCAACTGAGGGGAAGACGGCTCTTCGCCCGAAATGAGGCGCTTGAACTCGTCATCGCTGACCAGTGCGCGCAGCGCGCCGAAGCCGACCACCGTGTTCAACCGGACATTGTCAGGGCCGGTCAGCATCTCGCCGATGCTGCCTGCGCGTCCGTGGACGCCCGAATAGGGAATGCCGCGAACGAGGAAGCCGGCCTGGACATCCTCGTCGATGATGATCATCGCCAGTCCGCCTTCGGGGGCGGGCGCGCCGATAGTGCGCTCGGCAAGCAGGCTTGCGGTGCACTCGTTCTCCACGTGACTGACGGGAAGCGTGGATGCTGCATCGAGCTCATCGCTTTCCTGCGCGGTCCAGTCGTTTGACCCGATCCCCAGGCCGATGATCGGCATGCCGGCATGCCGGCCGATCATCTTCTGGGTGGCTGAAAGAATTGACGGCGCGCGCGCTGTCGGGGCGAGGGAAAAGTAGTCCCGATCGTGGACCTGGCCGCTGAGGTCGATAAGGACGGTTTCGCCCCGGTTCTGGCGAACCCTGACACCGATCGAAAACGCGCCGTCAGGGCGCAGCGCAAATTCGGTGGCGGTCGTGCTGTTGCCCGCGCCGTTGCGGCGGTGCGACGTTACCAACCCTCCCTCGCCGAGGCGGCGCAGAATATTGGTGATGCCCGGCCCGGTAAGCCCGGAATGCTGGCCAAGTTCCATGCGGGTCAATGGACCGTGCCGGCGGATAGCCTCCAGAATGACGCGGATATTTCTGTCGGCGATTTCTCCCGATCGCAGACCGATTGTTTTACCCCGCGTTACGGCCGTTTCCTCTGTCTGACGTCGCCGCGGCCCGGATCGAAGATACCGCATAACCGTCTTCCCTAAGCACCTGGATGCTTGTGTATCACAGGTAAAACTCTCGCAACCTATTTCTTGTGCGCTTGACTGCAAAACAAAGTTACTTAATCTAAGAGCTGCCACGCGCCTCGGTTGGAGGAGACGGGACGCGTTGCCTGCGGCCTATTTGCGCGACCAGGTTTTCTCCCCATCCGTCAGTTGCTTAATTTCCAATAGGACCCGCCATGTCTCTCACCATTGCCCAACGCCTCGATCGTCTGAAGGTTCGTACAGCCGAGCTCGCTCACTGGCGCGACAGGCAAAGCATCGTGATCGACGGCTGGACCTTCGACGGCGAGCCGATCGCCCATCATCAGGATTGGCCGCACCGCAAGGGGACGGTTCAATTCGCGGTATCGGCCACAGTGCCGCGCGACTGGCCAATCGAGGAGGTTCGCCTGCAGCTCGATCTCGGCGGCGAGAGCCTGATAACGTTGCACTATCCCGGCGGCCAGGCAGAGACATTCGGGCTCGACCCCTATCATCAGGAGTTCCCGATCAAAGCCAGGGAATTTTCGATTACCACTGACAGCGTCGCACGCTTTCCCTTCGGAGAGCCGAACCGGGCGCCGAAGCTCAACAAGGCGCGGCTGATTTGGCTGGACGAACCAGTCCACAGGTTGCACCTCCTGTTGCGGCAGATTGGCGAGGCTGCCGACGCGCTCGAAAGCCATGAGGTCGTGCCGCACCTGATCGAGGCAGCCGAACAGGCGCTGCGCAGCCTCGACTGGCCTTCGGACACGTCAGCTTATATTTCACGCACAGCCGGTGCGGTGATGCAGCAGAAGATCTGGGAACTGCCGGAGCTTGAGGCAAACCCGGCCGGCCTCAACGAAGCGCAGAGCGCTTCGGCGGGCGCCGCCTATGATCAGCTGATTGTGCGATTGAAAGAGCTTCAGAAGCGTTTTCCGCCGAACGGCGAACTGCTGCTGACCGGCCATGCCCATATCGACCTCGCATGGCTTTGGCCCTATGGCGAGACGCGCCGGAAGATGCGTCGCACCTTCAATACAGCGCTTTCGCTGATGGAGCGGTCGGACGACTTCCGGTTCAATCAATCGACTGCTCATTATTATGCGCAGATGGAAGATGATGATCCCGAACTTCTCGAGCGGATCAAGAAGAAGGTCGCCGAGGGCAAGTGGGAAACTGTCGGCGGCATGTGGGTCGAACCCGACACCAACATGCCGACCGGCGAAAGCCTCGCGCGGCAGGTGCTCTATGGGCAGCGCTATTTCGAGAAACAGTTCGGCCTGCGCCACACGATCTGCTGGCTGCCGGACTGCTTCGGCTTTTCCGGCGCCTTGCCGCAGATCTTGCGGCTCGGAGGCATCGACAGCTTCTTCACGATCAAGGTGAACTGGAGCGAGAGCAATCACATTCCGTCCGACCTTTTCTGGTGGAAGGGGCTGGATGGAAGCAGGGTACTGACCCATACTTTCGACAATCCCATGCAGGGCTATAATGGTTTCGTGCAGCCGGATTGCTTCGTGCCGACCTGGAAGAATTTCCGCGGCAAGACGCAGCACAACACGTCGCTGCTGGCGGTCGGCTACGGCGATGGTGGTGGCGGCGTGACCCCTGAGATGGTCGAACGCGAAGTGCAGCTGCGTGACTTCCCGGCCATTCCCAAAGCGCGCTGGGGCATGGTGAAGGGCTTTTACGAAGAGGCCCATCGTACTGCGGCGCAAAAGGAGCTTCCAGTCTGGGACGGGGAAATCTATCTCGAACTGCACCGCGCGACGCTGACGTCGCAAAGCGGCGTCAAGCGCAAGCATCGGCAGGCCGAGCGGTCGCTGATTACGGCCGAGACGATCGCTTCGCTCGCGCATCTCTTGGGTGCCGGCAAACCGCAAAGCCTGGAAGCTGATTGGCGCGTCGTCCTGAAGAACGAATTCCACGACATCCTGCCGGGCTCGAGCATCCGCGAAGTCTATATCGACGCCGAACAGGAGCTCGACGGCGTCATCGGCAATGCCAAGGCGGAGCGGGCCAAGGCTCTGAAGGCGCTAATGGCCCATCTTCCGGCAGGCGGGGCGACGGACGCGCTTATTGCCGTCAACCCGTCGCTTGCGCCGCGGCCGGTGACCGCCAGGCTGTCCGATGGGACGGTCCTGTCATCCGCCGAAATCGTCGCGCCTCTTTCCGTCGCAGTTTTTGATCGCAAGACACTCAAGCCCGCCGGCATGCTGAAAGCCGATACGCACAGCCTCGAAAATGAACATCTGTCTGTTGTCATCGGCAAGGATGGCGCTGTTTCGAGCCTCGTTCACAAGGCAACGGGCAGGGAAGCGATCGAAAGTGCTGCAAATCAGCTCTGGGTCTATCCGGCCGACAAGCCGCGCAATTGGGATGCCTGGGATGTCGATGCCGATTATGCCGAAAAGGCCGTCCGCCTCGACAAGCCCGAGGGTATCACGCTTGTCGAACAGGGGCCGCATCGTGCCGCGATCCGTGTCGTCTATCGATATCGGAACTCGACGGTCACCCAATTGTACGTGCTGACCGCCAATGCTCGCAGGCTCGATATCGAGACGATGATCGACTGGCATGACCGGCGTACTCTGCTGAGGACGCTGAACCCGGTCGCCGTGCGTTCACGCACCGCCACCTTCGAATGCGCCTTCGGTATCGTCGAGCGGCAGACGCACACCAACACATCCTGGGAGCAGGCAATGTTCGAGGCTGCCGCGCATCGTTTCGTCGATCTCAGCGAACCGGGCTTTGGCGTCGCTCTGCTCAACAATGCCAAATATGGGCACAGCGCGCGCGGCAACGTCATCGGCATGAGCCTCGTGCGCTCGCCGATCTATCCCGATCCGCTTGCCGACGAAGGCGAGCAGAGTTTCACCTATGCGCTCATGCCACATGAGGGTGCCTGGCATGAAGGCGATGTTCTTCAGGAAGCGATCGATCTCAATCAGCCGCTCGTCACTGTGGAGGCAAGCGGGCTCTCGACGGGCACGCTATCGCCGCTCGGAGTAGAAGGTACACCGGTCGCATTTTCGGGGTTGAAACCGGCAGAGGTGGGGGATGGCCTTATCCTGCGGCTTTACGAACCGGCGGGCCGGCGCGGTCGGCTTTCGCTTGCCTTGCCCTCGGGCTGGCAGGCTTCGGGACCACTGAACATCCTCGAAGAGCCGATCGAACGTGCAGGCCCTGCCGACATTATGCCGTTTGAAATTCGGACCTGGCGGCTGCAGCGAAGCTAGCCGCGTCACTATCAGGAAAGTTGTCGCTAGCGTTACGAACCCATCGTCGATCGCTCCCGGGAAAAGTTTCAACATGTCGCAGTGGCCCTGCTCACGCCGGGCCCTATCTTCCGGCTGGTCTTTCACCAGCTCCCGAGGAAACGATCATGACGGAATCCGTGAAGTCCGTACCGGCGCCCCGCGATCAGCACCTGCGCGACATGGCCAATTGCATTCGGTTTCTCTCGATGGACGCCGTCGAGAAGGCCAAGAGCGGGCACCCCGGCATGCCGATGGGCATGGCCGATATTGCTGTCGTGCTCTTTTCCGACTTCTTGAAATTCGACGCCGACGACCCTTACTGGTTCGATCGGGACCGTTTCCTGATCTCCAACGGACACGGCTCGATGCTGCTCTACAGCCTGCTCTATCTGACCGGCTACCGGGATATGACGATCGAAGAGATCAAGAATTTTCGTCAGGTCGACAGTAAGACGGCAGGTCATCCCGAATATCGTCATGCCACGGGCATCGAGACGACCACCGGTCCGCTCGGACAGGGCATTGCCAATTCGGTTGGTTTCGCACTTGCCGAGCGCATCATGAACGCCAAGTTCGGCGACGATCTTTCAAACCACTACACCTATGTCTTCCTCGGCGACGGATGCCTGATGGAAGGCATCAGCCAGGAGGCTATATCGCTTGCGGGCCACTTGAAACTCGGCAAGCTGATCGCGTTCTGGGACAATAATTCGATATCGATCGACGGCGCAACAAGTCTGGCGGAATCCGACGATCAGCCGGCGCGGTTCCGCGCATCGAACTGGCATGTGCAGGAAATCGACGGACACGATACCGACGCCATTCGCAACGCGATTGTCGAAGCACAACGGGTCACCGATCGCCCGTCCATGATCGCTTGCAAAACCATCATCGGCTTCGGCTTTCCGACGCGGGCCGGCACGCAGAAGGCTCATAGCGACGCACCGGGCGAAGAGGAGATCGCCGGCGCCCGCGAGATTCTCGGCTGGGACGCGCCCCCCTTCGAGATCCCGTCCGACCTGCTGGACGACTGGAGAAAGATCGGCGCGAAGGGACGCAATGCCCGCATGGCCTGGGCGGTTCGGGTCCAGACGGCGAAGCCGGATGTTCGCGCTGACTTCGAACGCCGCATGAAGGGCGAACTGCCCTCCGATTGGACCAGAGCGATAGAGGCAGCAAAACAGGAGCTTCTGTCTGCCGAAAAGGATCTGGCAACAAGGCAGGCGAGCGGGATTGTTCTTAACCACCTCGCCGAGACCATTCCCGAGCTTATCGGCGGATCGGCGGACCTGACACCGTCGAACAACACGAAGGCCAAATCCATGATTGAGATTGCGCCCGGTCAGTACAATGGATCCTATGTCCATTACGGCGTACGCGAACATGGGATGGCGGCTGCCATCAACGGCATTGCCCTTCATGGTGGGCTGATCCCTTATGGCGGCACCTTCCTGACCTTTTCCGACTACGCCCGGCCTTCCATTCGGTTGGCGGCGATGATGGCGGTGCGTTCGATCTTCGTGATGACGCATGATTCGATTGGTCTCGGCGAGGATGGTCCAACCCACCAGCCTGTCGAACATCTGACGGCTCTGCGCGCCATTCCGGGTCTTGCCGTGTTCCGCCCGGGTGATCCGATCGAGACGGCCGAATGCTGGCAGGCCATTCTCGATGCCCCGCGGCAGGCAGCCTTGATCGCACTGTCCCGCCAGCCCATGCCGCTTCTGCGAAAGCAGCCGGGCTCTCTCAACCTGTCGGCAAAGGGCGGATACGTTCTGCTTGAGGCCGAGGGCGGCGCTCGCGAGCTGACGATCATGTCGACGGGATCGGAATTGCACCTTGCCGTCGAGGGAAGGGCGAGGCTCCAGGCGGAAGGCATTCCAACCGCGGTTGTCTCCATGCCGTGCCGTCTGCTGTTTGAGGCACAGGCACCGGACTATAAGCGCGAGGTTCTGGGAGACGGAACTGCGCGTGTCGCGGTGGAAGCTGCCGTCCAGGATAGCTGGGACCGATATCTCGGGCTCGACGGCCGGTTCGTCGGCATGCACAGCTTCGGGGCGTCGGGCAAGATCGACGACGTCTACAAGAAGTTCGACATTACTACCGACGCAGTTGTGAGGGCCGCACGAGGAGCACTGGGTGTTCGCCGTCGATGAGTGATCGGCGACTGCGGGGCGGCTTGCCGCCCCTTTCGCACTTTCGCGTGCCGAAAATTCCGAACTAGCCGGCGCGGCGCGCGGGTTGGTAGCCCCTGCTGCCGTCGAGAAGCGTGCGCGTATAGGAATGTTCAACATTTCCGCTGAGCAAAGCCTCTCTTGAGGCGATTTCCACGAACATCCCGCCCTGCATGACGGCGACCCGATTGCAGAGGTGAGCGATGACAGCCATGTCGTGGCTGACCAGAATGTAAGTCAGCTTTTCCCTTTCGCGCAGGTCCTTCAGCAGATTGAGGATCTCGGCCTGGATGGACACGTCGAGTGCGGATGTCGGCTCGTCGAGGAGAAGCACACGCGGCTTCAGGATCAGGGCACGCGCGATTGCAACACGCTGGCGCTGGCCGCCCGAGAGCTGATGCGGAAAACGATGATAGAAGGATGCGGGCAGGCCGACGTCGCGCAGCACCTGCTCCACGCGTTCCCTACGCTGGTCGATGCCATGGATCTCAAGGGGTTCGAGAAGCGTGCGGCCGATCGTGTGACGCGGGTGAAGTGAGCCGAAAGGGTCCTGGAAAACCATCTGCTGCTTGGCGAGCTGCGATTTTGAGCGCTTGGCGGCGATTGCCTCTCCATCGAGCGCAATCGAGCCATCCCACACTTTGATCCTGCCGGCCAACGCTCCGAGAACAGTGGATTTGCCGCATCCGCTTTCGCCGACGAGGCCGAAGGTCTCGCCCGGAGCGACGTCGAAGGAGACATCCTTGACCACCTGTTTGGCGGAGTGGCCGCTGCCGAAGGAAACGGCAAGATTTTTGACTGACATCATCATGCTCATGCCTCCGCCCAGCTCGGGTCTCGCCTCAGGACCTCAAGGCGGTCTCGAGGGTGGTCGAGGCTCGGCAGCGCCTGCAAGAGACCCCGTGTATAGGGATGGGTTGCCTCTTCGAGCTTTGCAGCTTCAAGCTCTTCGACGATACGTCCGGCATACATGATGATGACCCGGTCGCAGAAGCTCTTTACTAGGTTGAGGTCGTGCGAGATGAAGATCAGGCCGATGTTGCGTTCGGTGATTAGATCATCGAGGATCGACAGCACCTGCTGGCGCACGGTCACGTCGAGAGCCGAGGTCGGCTCGTCGGCGATGATCAGTGATGGGGAGGAAATCAGCATCATCGAGATCATGATGCGCTGTCCCATGCCGCCGGAGACTTCATGCGGATAGAGGTTGAAGACACGCTCCGGATCGCGAATGTTGACCCGTTCCAGCATGGCGAGTGTACGTTTGTACGCCTCGTGGCGGCCGACGCGTTCATGCAGGATGACGGTTTCGGCGATCTGCTCGCCGACCGTCATGACCGGGTTGAGCGAATATTTCGGGTCCTGCAGGATCATCGAAATGCGCCGCCCACGGATGGAGCGCATATCGGTCTCGCTGGTGCGCAGGAGATCGACATCCTCGAAGCGCATTTCGTCGGCAACCACTTTGGCGGTCGCTGGCTGCAGCCGCATGATGGCGCGTCCGGTGGTGCTCTTTCCAGAGCCGGATTCGCCGATGATTCCGACTTTTTCGCGCCCGACATTGAATGAGACATTCTTCACGGCCGTCACGACGCCCGAAAGGGTCGGGAACTGGACCGACATGTTCTTGACCGAAAGGATCGGCTGGGATTGATCAGGCATTTCGGGGATCCATGATGTCGCGCAGGCCGTCGCCCAGCAGATTGAAGGCAAGGCTGACCACGAGGATTGCGATACCGGGAACTGTCGTCAGCCACCAGGCGTCGAGCAGATATTGCCGGCCCGACGCTGCCATCGCACCCCATTCGGGCATCGGCGGCTGGGCGCCGAGACCGAGGAAGCCGAGGCCGGCGGCCGTCAGGATGACGCTCGACATGTTGAGCGTCAGTCGGATGATGATCGAGGGAGCACAGAGCGGCACGATGTGATGGAGCAGGATGCGACCCATGCCGGCGCCCTGCAGCTCGGCGGCGACGACGAAGTCGGCGGCGCGGAACGTCAATGTTTCGGCGCGCGCCAGTCGGGCAATCGGCGGCCAGACGGTCAGCGCAATAGCGATGACGGCATTCTCGATCCCAGGTCCGAGCGCTGCAGAAAAGGCGAGTGCGAGAACGAGGCTCGGGAAGGACAGGAAGATATCGGTGATGCGCATCAACACGACATCGACCCAGCCGCCGAGATAGCCGGCCGCCGCACCGATCACGAAACCGATCGGCGCCACGATGACCGTCACCAGGATGCTGATATAGAGCGTCGTGCGTGCGCCATAGACGAGGCGCGAATAAACGTCGCGGCCGAACTCATCGGTTCCGAACCAGTTTGCGGCAGACGGTGGCTTCAACGCCATCGTCAGATCCTGGGCAATGGGGTCGTAGCTGGCAAGCAGCGGCGCGAAGGTGGCGACGAGCACCAGCGCAAGCACGACGAGGAAACCCGCAAAAGCCAGCGGATTGGCAAGCAGGTTGAGCCACAGGACGTAGGCCTTGTGGAAACGCGCCTGCCGGGTCGAGGAAAATTCCTCGTTGATCAGCCAATTGTGGAGATCGTTGAAATAACGTGTCGCCATGATGTCACCGGGTACGCGGATCGAGGAAGCGGTAGGCGATATCAGACAGCAGGTTGATGACGATCGAAATGATGCCGATCAGGAGCACGCTGCCAAGGATCGCGTTCATGTCCGCGAAGAACAGGGCGGAGGTCAGATATTGCCCGAGGCCGGGCCAGGCAAAGACGGTCTCGATGAGAACCGTGCCGTCCAGCAGGCCACAATAGGCAAGGGCAACGATGGTCAAAAGCTGCACCCGGATATTGCGGAAGGCATGGCGCCAGATGATGGTGCGCTGGCCGAGACCCTTTGCCTTCGCCGTCAGCACATATTCCTGCCGAAGCTGTTCCAGCATGAAGCTGCGGCTCATGCGGCTGAGATAGGCCATGGCCGCATAACCGAGGATCAGGGCAGGGGCTGTGACATGCAGCAATGCGTCGCGGAAAACCTCCCATTCGCCGGCGATGATGGCATCGACGAGAATGGAGTTGGTCGGTCCTTCGACCAGACCCTCATTGTAGACGTCGAGCCGGCCACTGCCGGGAATGAGTCCGAACTTGGCGTAAAAGACCAGGATAACGATCGTCCCGAGCCAGAAGATCGGCGTTGAATGCCCGAGCAATCCGACGATCCTTGCAAGATGATCGACCCAGGTGCCCTTGCGGACGGCGGAGATGATACCGAGCGGAATGCCGAGGCCGGCACCGATGATCGTCGCCAGCGTCGCCAGCTCCAGTGTCGCCGGGAACACCCGGGCAAGGTCACTTGCCACGGGGTTCTTTGTCACATGGGACTGACCGAAATTCAGCTGGGCGACATTGCCGAGATAGGTCGCGAACTGAACATAGAGCGGCTGGTCCAGCCCCATCTCCTTGTAGACACGCTCATAGGTCGTCTGGTCGGCCTGATCGCCGATGACAGCAATAACCGGATCGGCCGGGACCATGCGGCCGACGACGAAGGTGATGATCAGCAGGCCGAGCAATGTCGTCAGGATGACGCTGAAGGATGTCGCCAGCTTTCGCACTGCGTCGAGCGCAGCCGCTCCACCGCCCGATGTGGCCCCGGATGTTTGTGAGATGCTCACCTCATTCGCCCTTGGAAACCGTGTCCCAACGCGTCAGCCATGTCGAATGGCCGAGATAGCCTTTCACTTCCTTGCGAACCGCCTTTGCGTCGGTGCGCAGGAAGGACGTGATCAGCGGCGGAGACGATTCGAGGTAGGCCTTGTTGATCTTCGCATAGAGATCGGCCCGCTTCTGCTGATCGGTCTCGTGGGCGGCCGCACTCACCATGTCCTGAATGTCCTTCGGCACATCCCAGGCGGTGCGCCAGGCGTTCAGGCCCGTCAGCTTGGCATCGTCGGAATTGTTGGCGTTGGTCGCATAGGACTGGAGGACCGCGTGAGGATCCGGCAGGCGTTCACCAGAGCGCGCCGAAAAGATCTCGAATTCGCGCGTGCGGAACTTGCCGATATGATCGCCGCCCTGAAGATCGAGTTTGATGCCGGCCTTGGCGGCATTGGCCTGCAGGGACTGCGCAACCTCATATTCCGGGGTGACCGGCGTTGCGTAATAGACCTTCGAGAAACCGTTTGGATAGCCGGCTTCAGTCAGTAGCTGCTTGGCCTTTTCGATGTCGAGCTTGTAGGGATTGACCTCGCTTACACCCGGCAGGCCGGCCGGAATGATTGTCTGCTGCTTGATGCCGTAATATTTCATGACGGTGTTGGCGAGGCCGTCATAGTCGATCAGGTATCGGAAGGCTTCGCGGACCTTGGGATTGGAAAGAATCTCGTCCTTCTGGTTCAGGGCGAGATAATAGAAGCCGAAACCCGGCGTCTTCTGGATATCGGCCTTGCCGCCCGCTTCGACCGCCGTAAGGTCGGTGGAGGAAAGACGCGTCGCGACATCGACGTCGCCAGCCTCGAGCTGCAGGCGCTGGCCGGAGGATTCCGGCATGTGGCGCAGAACGACGCGGCGCATTTTTGGAGCACCCTGCCAGTAATCCTTGTTGGCATCGGCGATCAGCAGGTCGTTGACGCGCCAGGTCCGCAGCGCATAGGGGCCGGAACCGGCATCATTGGTCTGCAGGAATTCGCGACCCAGGTCGCCGCCCTTGTCATGTTCTGCAAGAAGCTTGCTGTCCAGGATCGAGGTCGAGAAGCTCGCCAGCGAATAGAGGATCAGGTTGGGGTTCCAGAGGCTGGGGGTCTGGAGGACCACGGTGGTGTCGTCACTCGCCTTGATCAGATCGTCGACATTCTTGTCCGTAAAGCCCCATTGGCGCAGGTCCACGGATGGCGCAAGCCCAAGCTTGACGAGGCGGCGCAGCGACCACTCGACGTCCTTTGCCGTCAGCGGATTGCCGGAATGGAACTTGATGCCGGAGCGGAGCTTGAATGTGAAGGTCTTGCCGTCCGGCGAGACGCTCCAGCTTTCGGCAATACCCGGAGCCGGCTTGGTAATATCGTCGGCCGGCAGCACGATCAGCCGCTCATAAAGGTTCGCGACAATTTCAGCCGCTTCCAGCTGATTGATTTCGTTCGGATCGAGGCCACGCATCGACGACATGTTCGTCGCAATGACCAGTTGGTCCTTCGGGGTGGCTGCGGCCGCAGCCAGTGGCATCATCAGGCTCGCGGCAACAAGCGCCGACGAGATCAATAGCCCGCGTCTTTGGATCTTCATTTTCTTCCTCCCAAGCATCTCTGCAATCGCATCAGAGCGAATTTTGATATCGACATCGATCTGAAATCTGGTATATCAGATCTCACAAAACGATTTTGTCGTCAACGGGAGAATTTTCGGCTTATGGAAAATAAGATGGAGGGTGGGGTGGGCGACGACCGCATCGAAAAGATCGATCCGCGATTCCTGACGACCCTTCGTGATCATGTTCATAAGACGCTGCGGGCGGCGATCCTGTCAGGCCGCTTTCGCGCTGACGAGCGCGTCAACGAGCGCCAGCTCGCCGAGCAGCTCGGTGTTTCCACCACTCCGATCAAGGAGGCGCTCCGGCAGCTCGAAACCGAAGGGCTGGTTGAAACTCTGCCGCGTCGCGGGGTGCTGATCCGGTTCAACGCCGGATGGGCGGAGGAAATGATCCTTGCGCGCGCCGCGCTGGAATCGATGATCGCGCATCTCGCCGCCAAGCGGATTACCAAGGAAGAAGCCAGGAAGCTTAGCGATACGGTCGCGTTGATGAAGGCGGCCACGGCCGATGGCGTTGCAGACGATCTCATTGCGCTGAACGAGACCTTTCACGAGCAGATCCACATCGCGTCGCGCTGCCAGTACCTGTCTCGCATGATCGAGCGCCAGCAATTCTACGACGCGAGCATTCGCCGCGTCATTCATTCCGACACCAAGGAGCGCGACAAGGCTCTCGCCGAGCATACCGCCATCGCCGTCGCCATCGTCTCGAACGACAGCGACAAGGCCGAGAGGGTGATGCGCGATCACGTCGTCCGCTCCGGCGAAACCTACCTCACCATCGTATTCAGGAAGAAAGAGGACATTTGACGTGACCGTTGCAATGGACAAGATTCGCAAGGCCCTGACGGGCATTTCCGGCGTTCCGGTGACCCCTTACAAGGCGGATGGCAGCATCGATCTCCCCAAGCTTTCCGCATTGATCGCGCGCCTTGCCAGCGCCCGGGTTCACAATCTGATGGCGGCCGGCAATACGGGCGAATTCTTCACGCTGACGATGGACGAGGTAAAAGCGGTCCATGCCGCCACGATCAAGGCTGCAGATGGCAAGTCGCTTATCAGTGCGGCCGTCGGTCGTTCGCTGACGGAAGCCAAGGCTCTCGCCCGTCACGCGATTGCCGAAGGCACCGACGCTATCATGGGTCACCACCCGATGGATCCTTTTGCGGGCCCGAGCTACCAGGCGAAATATTTCCTCGAACTTGCCGAGGCGTCCACTGTCCCTGTCATTGCCTATGTCCGCAGCGACACATTCTCGGTCGCCGATTTCCGCAAGCTTGCCCTGCATCCCAATATCGCCGGCATCAAATTTGCATCCGGTAACCTGATGCTGCTTGCCGAGGTCATCCGCTCGACGAAGGACGCGCCGGCGATCTGGGTCTGCGGCCTCGCCGAGGGCTGGGCGCCTGCCTTCTATGCCATGGGTGCTCGCGGCTTTACCTCGGGGCTCGTCAACGTTTTCCCCGAGCGCTCGCATGCCATCCATCAAGCGCTGGAAGCCGGCGACTACGCCGCTGCACGCGCTCTTATCGACGACATCGCCGGTTTCGAAGCGCTGCGCACCAAATACCTGAACGGCGCCAATGTCACGGTCGTCAAGGAGGCGCTCGGCATGCTCGGAACCGATGTCGGCCCTGTTCGTCTTCCCGGCGTTGAAAGTCTGACGGACGCGGAACGCGCGGAACTGCGCGCGATCGTCGACAATGTAAGCGGCAAGAACCGCGCCGCCTGAGGAAGAATGTCAATGCATATCACCGGCTTCAAGACCTACATGCAACGCGTCGACGACCGGCCGCGACTGCTCCTGAAAATCGAGACGAGCGAAGGCATTTCCGGTTGGGGCGAGTGCTACAATCACGGCCCCGACTGGGCGCTGCCGCCGCTCTTCGACTACCTCTTCCATCAGATAGAAGGGGAGGACCCTCGCCGAGTGGAATTCCTTGTGCTGAAACTCAATCAGCAGTGCCGTTTTCCGCCGGGCGCGCTGGGGCTTGCAGCGATTTCGGCGATCGATCACGCCCTTTGGGATATTGCCGGCAAGGCTGCCGGTCTTCCGGTCTACATGCTGCTTGGCGGCAACGTCCGCGATCGGGTGCGCGTCTATTGCGGCGTCTATACCGCCCCGGACCCGCAGATGGCGCAGGACCAGACCCTCGAGCTGAACGAAAAATACGGCTACACGGCTTTCAAGCTCAGCCCCTTCCGCCGCGACCTGCATGCCGGTCGCTGGGGCGAGCTTGTAAAGGAAACCGGTGACTGGTTCGCCAAAATACGCCAGATTACGCCGTCGCATTTCGAATTCGCATTCGACGCTCATGCGAAGATCTTCGAGCCCTATCAGGCGGTGCAGCTTGCAGCAGCGATTGCCCCGAATGATCCGCTCTTCTACGAGGAGCCGATCCGGCCGGAGCACATTCCGGCATGGGCTGAGCTGAAGTCGAAAGTCTCCGTTCCGCTGGCCACGGGAGAATCTCTCTACAATCGCTTCGAATTCCTCTCCCTGTTGTCGGCCCGTGGCGCTGATATAATCCAGCCCGACATATGCGTTGTTGGCGGCGTAACGGAGATGCGCAGGATCGCAACAATCGCCGAGGCCCACTATGTAACCGTCGCGCCGCATAACCCGATGGGGCCGCTCGCGACCGCGGTCAACATTCACTTCTGCGCCGCACAGCCGAACTTCAAAGTCCTTGAGTTCAAGCCCCATGTCCACGCGCCATGGGCGGCCGATCCGTATATGCCGGTCGATGGCCATATGGAATTGCGGCCTGACCGTCCGGGTTGGGGGCTGGAAATCGATGAAAAGGCATTGCAGACGGAAGACTACATTCATTGGGAGCGGAAAATAACCCGCAAGCCGGACGGATCGACGGCTTATCCCTGATTGGTTCCGTTGAAATGACAAGCTTGCTTTAAAACGCTAGGGAAGCGCGCGCCACAGATCGTGATCGCGCCTTCCGCACTTCCCAGCTATGTAGGGAACATGGCACTTTCCCGGCCGTCGATGACGCGCCAATGCTTGCGTCGCGCACTCCCGCCAATCTGCCGACTTTGTGTCTCAACAGGTCGCCGGTACATGCTGATACACTTCAGCCGATTTTCGAAATATGCGGGACACGTCAATCCTTGAAACCGCTCTTCGTTAACAGGTGCTGCGAATACGGCAGTAATCGAAGGAGAGTGTTTCATGACGAAGACCGATAATATTTCAACTCGGCGTGGCGTCGCCGATCAAGCGATCGCCATAATGTTTGGTACTCTGTTGCTCGTTCCGGCAGTCTATGCACTGCCGGCCCATGCCGCCGATCTTGCGTCGGGTACTGCCGCGAAAGCTGCGAGTGCGGACGAAAGCATCCGTCCGTTCCAGATCCACGTTCCGCAGTCGCAACTCGACGACTTGCGCAAACGCATCGCCGATACCCGATGGCCGGACAAGGAGACGGTCGACGACGCCTCCCAAGGTATCCAGCTATCACAGGTCCAGGAGCTGGTTCGCTATTGGGGCACTCTGTACGACTGGCGCAAGGCCGAGGCGCAACTCAATACGTTGCCGGAATTCGTCACCACGATCGACGGTGTCGACATCCAGTTCATCCATGTTCGTTCGCGCCATCCCAACGCTCTTCCTATCATTCTGACACATGGCTGGCCCGGATCGATATTTGAGTTCATCAAGACCATAGGTCCTCTCACGGATCCGACGGCGCATGGTGGCCGGCCGGAAGATGCGTTCGACGTGGTTATCCCCTCGATACCAGGCTACGGATTTTCCGGGCATCCGGTCGATCAGGGCTGGGGACCGGACCGGGTCGCCCGCGCTTGGGACGTCCTGATGAAGCGGCTCGGCTATGATCACTATGTTTCTCAGGGTGGCGATCATGGTTCGGTGATCTCCGACGCTTTGGCGCGCCAGGCGCCGAAGGGTTTGCTGGCAATCCATCTGAATATGCCCGCGACGGTTCCAGGCAACCTCATGAAGGCCATCAACAGCGGGGACCCGGCCCCCCGCGAGCCTGTCGTCACCGGAGCGAGAAGCGTATAATTCCTTGAGCACCTTCTTCGGACGAAACGCTGCCTATGGCGCCATGATGGTGACCCGGCCGCAGACGATCGGCTATTCGCTTGCCGACTCGCCGTCTGGCCTGGCGTCCTGGATCTACGAGAAATTTGCCCAATGGAGCGACAGTGGCGGCGTTCTCGAGCGCGTTTTTTCCAAGGACGAAATGCTTGATGACATCACGCTCTATTGGCTGACGAACTCCGGCGCGTCGTCATCGCGGTTCTATTGGGAGAACAACAACAACAACTTCAGCGCCGAGGCACAGAAGACAAAGGACATCAAAATCCCGGTTGGCATCACGGTCTTTCCGAAGGAGATCTATCGTGCACCGGAAAGTTGGGCCAAGCAGGCCTATCCCTCGCTGACATACTATCATCAGGTCGAAAAAGGCGGGCATTTTGCCGCCTGGGAGCAGCCGCAGCTCTTCGCCGAGGAAGTGAGAGCGGCTTTCAAGCCAGTACGCTGACGACGTCGAAATGGGTGGTCCTCATTCGAGGGCCACCCCAACCGGACAAGGCGTCGCCGCCGCAAATAAAATTGATGTCCTGTCGATCGGGTCGATGACCCAGATCCGGCCAGAGGCACCTGGAATTTTGCCGCCCCCTTCACCGGAGATGCCGCCATCAAGGAATGCCCGACGAAAATCAGGAAGGAACTTGGCACACGTGTGCATTTCTCTTCGCTTCTGTCATTCCGATGTTACGCGCCAGGGCTAGCAAGTCTCAGAACTCATCTGGGGCGCCGCCTCGATAGCGAAGGGAGACAGGATATGAATAGACGCGAATTTCTGATCACATCGTCGGCGGCTGCGGGCCTTCTGGCTCTTCCGCGCTTCGCCTCGGCCGCCGCAGGCACGATCGACCTCTACAGCGGCTCGGATTCCAATATCATCGACCTCTGGAACAACATCATCCGTCCGGCTTTCCAAAAGGCTCATCCGGAAATCACGCTGAAGGTCACCGATGCCGGCGACAATAATGGCCTGCGCGCCATTGCGGACCGTGCTCTTGCAGCACTGAAGACCAAGACTGATCCGCAGGCCGACCTCTTCGAACAGTTCGATCCGCGCCTTCCGGCCGGTGGCATCGATGCCGGCCTCTGGGTGAAGTTCTCGGCTGAGAATGTCCAGGGCTTCGACCGCGTCAATCCGCTCGCTTTCGACACGCCCTACGCGCTGCCCTATCGCGGCTCGCAGGTTCTGCTTGCCTATGACAAGACCAAGCTCGACCCGAAGGATGCGCCGAAGACCTGGGAACAGCTGACGGCCTGGATCAAGGCCAATCCCGGCCAGTTCATCTACAACCGTCCGGACAAGGGCGGCTCGGGCGGCAATTTCGTCCGCCGTGCCATCCATGAAGCCAACGGCCGCGATCCGAAGAAGTTCAAGATCGACAATTTCACTGCCGACTATGCCAGCCAGACGCTGACGCCGGCCTGGCAGATCCTCAACGATCTCGCGCCGTCGCTTTACCAGAAGGGTGCCTATACCGCCGGCAACACGCAGTCGATCCAGCTGCTCGCTCAGGGCGTCGTCACCATCGCTCCAGTCTGGTCCGACCAGGTCCTGCAGGCGATCTCCCAGGGCGTTCTGCCCGAGACGACTGGCCTCGTGCAGCTCTCCGACCTCGCGCTCTGCGGCGGTTTTTCCGCCATGACGATCTTCACGAACGGCGCCAACAAGGACGCCGCCCTCAAGCTCGCAGCCTTCATGCTGACGAGCGAGATGCAGGAAGCCATCATCACCGAGATCGGCGGCTTCCCGGGCGTTTCCTGGGATCACATTTCTGAAGACCTGCGCAAGAAATATGCCGACGTCATCCCGGCGACCATCCCGACCTTCCCGGGCGGCGATTGGGAAAAGGCGATCAATGACGGCTGGTATCGCAACGTCGCTCCTGGAATCAGCCGCACCTGATGGCGTTGGATGCCGCGCAGCCTGCGGTCACGCGCCGCGCTCAGTCTCCAGGCAGGGGGAGCCTTTACGGGCCCCTCCTCGTCGGCATGCCGGTGTTTCTGGTCGGCTGGCTGATCATCTTTCCGATCTTCTCGGCGATCGCGACCACCATCTTCGTTCGCCAGCCGGACGGGACGACCGAGTTTTCGCTCGCGTCCTACCATTTCTTCTTCACCGACGCTTACAGCCTGAACAATCTCTGGCTGACGCTGTGGACGACTTTCGTGTGCGGCCTGCTTTTGCTTGCGATCGGCCTTCCGATTGCCCTTTACCTGCGCTTTTCCGGCGGTCGCCTTGCCGCCTATGTGCAGGGCCTCGCGATCTTTCCCATGTTCGTGCCCTCGATCATCCTTTCCTATGCGCTGATCCGCACGATCGGACCGAATGGCACGGTCGACATCCTGCTCAATGCCGTCGGCCTTCCCAAGCTACCGAGCCCCTATCTGACGCCCTGGGGACCGGTCATCGGCCTCGTCTGGGACAACCTGCCCTTGACCGTGCTGATGCTGACGGCGGGGCTCACGTCCGTTTCCAATAGCTCCATCGAGGCGGCCCGCGACGTCGGCGCGACGCCTTTCAGGGTCTTTGTCTCGATCATTCTGCCGCGCATGGGCAATTCCCTGCTGGTCACCGCTTCCTTTGCCGTTCTCGGCATATTCTCAGCCTTCACACTGCCCTATGTGCTCGGTCCCGCCTCGCCGGAGATGATGGGGCCTTTCATGCAGCGCACCTTTGCCGACATGAACGATCCGCTGAGTGCGCTCACGCAGGCGGTCATCACCTTCGGTTTCTGCCTTCTCTTCGGCGTCTTCTACGTCTGGTCGATCGCCCGCAATCGCGAGGGCCGATGATGCGTCGGTCGACCGCCTTGAAATTCGATTGGACAGGCTTTGCTCTTTCGTTGCTGCTGACGCTGTTCATCGCACTGCCGCTGCTGGTTGTCGGCACCTGGGCCTTCACCGAGGTCTGGCGCTATCCTTCCGTCATTCCCCAGCAGTTCGGCCTGCGCTTCTGGTCGCAGACGCTGGCGCGTAAGGATGTCTGGGATGCTCTGTTCCTCAGCCTGCGGCTGACGGCGACGGTGACGCTGCTTTCGGCAATCATCTGCCTTCCGGCCGCCTATGCTTTCGCGAGAATGCGTTTTCCTGGCCGCAATATCCTGTTCCTGTCGTTCCTCGCTTCACATGCCTTTCCGAAATTCGGCCTGCTGGTGGCGATTGCCGGCATCTTCCTGCAGATGGGGCTGATCAGCACCTTCTGGGGCGTGGTGCTGATCCAGCTCGTCGGCACGCTGATGCTGATGATCT
The DNA here is from genome assembly GCF_000281145.1 of Rhizobium sp. CF142. Classification (NCBI taxonomy): domain Bacteria; kingdom Pseudomonadati; phylum Pseudomonadota; class Alphaproteobacteria; order Hyphomicrobiales; family Rhizobiaceae; genus Rhizobium; species Rhizobium sp. CF142. Next base: position 44,714 of record NZ_AJWE01000128.1, read on the forward strand.
GGATCCCGGTTGCCGCCTTCCAGAATGTCGACCGGCGCATGGAGGAGGCGGCACGCGATGCCGGTGCCACGCCGCTTCGCGTCTTCTGGTCGATCACCTTGCCGCAGGTTGCGCCGACGATATCAGCGGCAGTGCTTCTGACCTTCGTCGGCACTTTCTACGAGACGGAGGGCGCCTGGCTGATCGGTGCGCCGGAGATCCGTACTATGCCGGTGCTGATGATCAGCTTCATCAACAACCAGATCGTCGTGCAATACGGCGCGGTCCTCTCCGTCATGCTGTGGGTGCCGTCCTTTGCGGCATTGATATTTGCGCGTCGTGTCGTCGGGACCGGCGCGTTCGCGCGGGGCTTCGGCGCCTGAGCGCCGGCAGAAAGGGTTTCAAGAATGGCACATCTGGCGATCGAAGGCGTTGCGAAGAGCTTTGGCCACACCTATGCCGTCCGTGACTTTTCGCTCGAGGTCGGCGACGGCGAGCTCGTCTGCCTGCTCGGGCCTTCAGGTTCCGGCAAATCGACACTGCTTCGCATGATCGGCGGCTTCGAGCGGCCGAGCGAAGGCAGCATTCGCATCGACGCCAGGGATGTGACGAACCTGCCGCCGGAGCGGCGCCCGACCGGCATGGTCTTCCAGAGCCACGCGCTCTGGACGCATATGGATGTCTTCAGCAATATAGCCTTCGGCCTGAAGCTGCGGCGCCTGCCGAAATCCGAAATCCGCCAGCGCGTCGAGGACGCTCTTGCTCTCGTCGGTCTTGCCGATTACGGACGGCGCGCAGTGACGCAGCTTTCCGGCGGCCAGCAGCAGCGCGTCGCACTTGCCCGCTCGCTCGTTCTCGAGCCGAAGATCCTGCTGCTCGACGAGCCTTTCGCCAGCCTCGACCAGCATTTGCGCGAGCGGCTGCGAGAGGAGGTCCGCGACATCCAGCAGCGGCTCGGCATCACGACATTGTTCGTCACCCACGGTCAGGACGAGGCCCTGGCGCTTGCCGACCGCATCGTCGTCATGCGCGATGGCCGCACAGAACAGGTGGCTCCGCCGAGTACAGTCTATCGTGAGCCGCAGACGGCGTTCGTCGCGGGCTTCATCGGCTCGATGAATTTCGTTGAGAGCGAGATCCGTAACGGGGTCTGCACGCATCCGCTTTTCGGCTTTTCGATTCCCGTTGCGGATGGTCCGGTGACGCTGGCGATGCGCCCGGAAGCCCTGGCGGTGCGCCCTGTCAGCCGGCCGGCAGACGCGACCGTCCACCGGGTCAGCGATTTCGGCACGCACAAGATTGTCGATATCGATCTTGCCGATCGTGTCAGGCTGAAGGCAATGGTTGCGCCGACCGATACGATCAGAGCCGGGATGGTCGTCACTACCAGCTGCTCCGGCTTCTTCGCCTTCCGCGACAATGCGCTGATCCACCAATCGGCAGCGGCAGAAACGGCTGCAACCGTGCAGCCGCTCTTTACGGCCTGAAGTGTCTCAGGCCTTCGGCTGAAAACCTTCTTGCAGCCAAGGATAGAGTGCCTTGCTTGCCGCCAGGATGTCGCCTTTGCCGGTGACGGCGGCGCCAGAAAACCGCGTGACGATACCGCCCGCTTCCTCGACCATCAGTGCAGAGGCGCCAAAGTCATGGACCGACAGGCCGTCCTCGAAAAAGCCGTCCAGCCGTCCGCAGGCGACATAGGCGATCGAAAGCGCTGCCGAACCGAGACGACGCACGCCGGCGGTATTGGCCATAAGGCGCTTGACGGCATCGAAATAAAGCTCTTCCGGGACCGCCTTGACCTGGCCGGGGATCGGCAGGCCGGCACCGACGAGCACGTTCTGGATATCGGCAACCGCGGCGCAATGGATGCGCTCGCCGTTCAGCCAGGCACCGTCGCCCGCCTCCGCACTGAAGAGCTCGTCCTGCATGGCGTCATAGACGACGCCGGCAACGACGCGGCCGGCCTCTGCGATCGAGATCGTCATGCCGAAATGCGGGATGCCCCAGGCGAAATTGGTCGTGCCGTCGATCGGGTCGATATAGATGACCGGTGCATCCGCACCGGCCTGCCGGTTGCCGACCTCTTCCTCACCCTTAATCGCATAGGCCGGGAATGCGCTCATCATCTCCTCGACGATGATCCGTTCGACCGCGACATCGATTTCCGTCTGGTAGTCGCGCGGCGCCTTGTGAACCATCTCGGCGGCCGTGCGTCGTCTGAGCGCATTGCGCGCCGTCTCTCCTGCCTTGAGGGCTGTTTCGGCGAGTACGAGAAGGCGGGGCGAGGCTGTTGGTGACAGGCGCGCGGCGGTCGAAGACAATTTCATGAAGACAATCCGTGTGATGACTGAGGATAGCGAGCAGTTCGGTGTTTCTCATTGCAAATGCGCATGATGCTTTTATGAAGCGAGCGCAATGGTATGCGACGCCGCGCCGATCTCAATCGACTGTTGCTTCTCAGGTCATGCCTCGGTCCGCTCGGCTGCGGGCGCCGCGCAGGATTCGCGAAGGATCAGGGTTGGGGAAAAGATCGTCCGCGCAGCGCTTGGCGGCGTTTTGTCGGAGATCTCGCTGAGAAGCGTGGAGATCGCCTTTTGGGCCATCTCGAGCACCGGGGCCGCAACGACTGTCGGCGGTGGGTTCATGATATTTGCAAAATCGAAATCGTCTATCCCGATGACCGAGACGTCATCAGGCACTCTGAAACCCAATTCACGCAGCGCATTCAGGACGCCGAGCGTCATCATGTTCGACAATGCAAAAATCGCGGTTGGCGGATCCGGCTCGCGCATGCGCCTGATCGTGCTGTCATGCGCGAGCGCCTGGTCGAAACGCCCCTCAAGCAGCAGACCTGGATCAACCGGCAGGTCATGGGCGGCATGGGCCTGCATATAGCCGGCAAGACGATCTTCACCGGTGATGATGTTGTTGCGCCCGACGGTAACGGCGATCCGTCTGTGACCAAGGCCGATCAGGTGCTCCGTGGCGATGCGGCCGGCGGCGATATTGTCGAGCTTGATCACGTCATAGGGCAAGCCCTCGATGAAGCTGTCGAGCAGGATCGTCGGCACATGGATCTTGTCGATCATGCGGGCGCCGTGCTCGGCATCTGAGCGTGTCGGGATAATGATCAGCCCTTCGACACGCTGCATGCGCATCATGGTCAAGATCTGCTGCTCGCGATCATGATCCTCGCTCGTCGAATAGACCGCCGCCATGTAGCCGGCATTGAGGCAGGCGGACTCGACGACCTTGGCGACCTTGGCGAAATGCGGGTTGGTGATGTCAGGGAGGATCAGGCCGATCAGCCGCGACTGGCCCATGCGCAGGCTGCGCGCGCCGGCATGCGGGATATATCCGATGTCGCGGACGGCGGCTTCGACCTTGGCAATCACCTCGTCGCTCACAGGGGCTGAGCGGTTGAGCGCGGCCGATGCCGTCGATATGGCGACACCCGCCCGTTTTGCCACGTCCTTGATGGTGGCCATGCATCCTCCCCCCGCGCTTTTTGTCGAACCCTCTTGCCACGAGAGCGTTCTGATGCTCTTATACGAAACGTTTCGACTAAGCAAATGACGCCACGCGGGACCGGGGAAGAGCTGGATCCGCGATATTTCAGTAAAAGCATACGAAACGTTTCGACCGGTGGAGGCCGGATAGATGGGAACGCGCCGGAGGAGGCGCATAGGGAGGATCACATGCATGAGTTCTCGCGGCGTTCGCTGCTGATTTCGTCTGCCGCTCTTGCCGTCGGCGCAAGTGTCGGCCGCGCGTTTGCGCAATCGGATGTCACGGCGACCCTGAAGATGCAGGGCTTCGGCGGCGATGCCGAACTATCCGCCATGACCAACGCCATTGCGCGGTTCAACAAGAAATACCCCAACGTCAAGGTCGAGCTTTCCGTCGATCCGATCTCGACGGGCTGGGGCGACTATGTCACCAAGGTCTTCAGCCAGTTCAACTCCGGCCAGCAGGCCGATGTCTATGGCACGGCGATCGAGACCTTCCAGAGCTTCTCGTCGCGCTCTCTCTTCCTGCCGCTCAACGATTTCGTCGCCGCCAATCCCGGCTTTTCGGACTTCGCGCCGAGCCTCTTCAAGCAGTCGAGCTACAAGGGGGATATCAACTATATCCCGATCGGCTGGAACAACATCATGATCAACTACAACAGGGATCTGTTCGACAAGGCCGGGATTGCCTATCCGAAGGCCGGCAAGTGGACCTGGGACGAATTCCGCGATGTCGCCAAGAAGCTGACGGTCAAGGATGCGTCGGGCAATGTCACCCAGTTCGGTTATGAGGTGCCGAACCAGAACTTCTTCGTCCAGCCTTGGTTCTTTTCGAATGGCACCGGTGCCATCAACGACGAGTGGACGGCATCCAACATGCTCGACCCCAAGGTCGCCGAAAGCCTGCAATTCCTCCATGACCTCATCCATGTCGACGGCGTCTCGCCGATCCCCGGCAAGGATATGATGGATAACCAGTTCATGGCCGGCCAGGTGGCGATGATCAGTCGCGGCCACTGGATCGTCCAGAGCGCCAAGAACAACAAGCTCAACATGGATGTCGCCATTCCGCCGAGCAAGGTGACCGACACGACCGTGATCGGCTTCGGTGGTTATGCCGTCGCCAAGACGAGCAAGGAGCCGGATCTTGCCAAGGCGCTGATCCTCGAACTGACGAGCGAGGAGACGCAGAAGGAGGAAGGCGAAAAGGGTGGCGGTGTTCCCGGCCGCAAGTCGGCCGCCGAGACGCCGGGGTTCCTGAGCTTCCCGCCGAGTGCCGCGCTCTATTACCAGACGCTGCCGAACACCAAGGCCGTGCCGTCTCCTGCCAATTTCCAGGAGGTCGAGAAGATCTTCATCCGCTACTACACGGCGATGATGGCCGGCGAGGTCTCGATCGCCGATGGCGTGAAGCAGGCAGATGCCGAGCTCAACGCTTCCTTCGAGCGGCTGAAGAAGCGCATGGGCGGCTGATCGATCTAGGGTTCTCACGATCGCCCTCCCGCCGTCGCGGCCGGGTGGCAGATTGCCATGCAGGCATCTGCCATTCCGGGCGCGGCGGATGACAAACCATGTCCGCCATTCGAGCAGATGCCATGACCGCCACCTTCGAAAGACACCAGCCTTCACAGCTACGCCGCGCGCAGGCAGCGACCGGCTATCTCTTCGTGCTGCCGGCAACGGTGCTTTACCTGACCTTTGTCATCGCGCCTGTGATCGTCACCACGATCCTGGCCTTTGCCTATTACGATCCGATGCTCGGTTCGCAATGGGTCGGTTTCGACAACTTCATCCGCTTCTTCACCGATCAGCGCTCGCTTCAGATCCTCTGGAACACGCTGCGCTTCGCGCTCTTTGCCGTCACCTTCAACGTTTCGATCGGGCTTTTGCTGGCACTGGCGCTGAACCGCGCCATGCCGGGCTGGCTGCTCTATTTCTTCAGGCTCGCCTTCTTCCTGCCCGTCATCATCGCTGCCGCTTTCGTCTCGATTGTTTGGACCTATTTTTATGGCGATGATCTCGGCGTCATCAATTATTACCTGCGGCTGATCGGTCTGCCGGGTGTGCGCTGGCTCACCGATGCCGGCCAGGCGATGACCTCGATCATCATCATGGACGTCTGGAAGAATACCGGCTTCTTCATGATCATCTTCATCGCAGCCCTCCAGGGCGTGCCGAAGAACATCCTGGAGGCGGCGGTGATGGACGGGACGCCTGCCTGGCGCCAGTTCTTCCGCATCACGCTGCCCTATATCTCGCCGGTCGTCTTCTTCTGCATCGTCTACGCCTCGATCGGCGCGCTGCAGGTATTCGAATCGATCGTCATCCTGACACAGGGCGGTCCGGGCGACGCCACGCGCTCGCTGTCTATCCAGATCGTCGAGGAAGGCTTCGGCAGTTTCCAGATCGGTTATGCTGCCTCGATCTCCGTCGTCATGACCGTGATCATCCTCATCATCACCGCCATCCAGCAGATCCTCTCGCGCAAGTGGGTGCAGCAATGAACAACATGATGCAGACGCGCGCCGCCCGACGCTGGATCGACTGGGCGATCATCGCCACCATGGTGGTGATGGCGATCGGCATGCTGCTGCCCTTCCTCTGGTTGTTTTCGATGTCGTTCCGGCCGGTCTCTGATGCCTACAAGCTGCCGCCGAGCTTCCTGCCGCCGAATTTCGACCTCACCAACTATCGGCAGGTGCTGGCCTCGCGCGTGCCGTTCCTGGAGATCTATTTCAACTCGGTCATGATCGCCGTCATCGTCACCGTCGGCCAGATGGTGACCTGCACGTTCGCGGCTTTCGCCTTCGCCAGGCTGAACTTCCGCGGACGCGATACATTGTTCTTCATCCTGCTTATCGGACTGATGTTTCCGGCCCAGGTGACGATCCTGCCGATCTATCTGGGTTATGCGCGGCTCGGCCTGCTCGACAAGCCGATCGGGCTGGCGCTTATGTATCTCACCTCCAGTTTCGGCATCTTCCTGGTGCGGCAATTCATGCTCAGCCAGCCGAAGGCGCTGGAGGAAGCGGCGCTGATGGATGGCGCCGGCTATTTCAAGATCTTCTGGCGGATCTCGCTACCGCAGCTTCGGCCGGCACTCTCGGCCCTCGGCATCATCACCTTCACCCAGACCTGGAACTATTATTTCCAGGCCAAGGTCCTTTTGAGCTCGAATGAATCGCTGACGCTTCCCGTCGCGATGGACGTGCTGCGCGGCTACATGGCCTCCGGCAATCTCTCGGTGGTGATGGCTGCCATGAGCATGTCGATCCTGCCCGTCGTTCTCCTCTTTCTCCTCGCCCAGAAATTCGTGATCGAAGGCATCACGATGAGCGGCATCAAGAACTAACATCAAGGATATTGATTTCATGTGGGATGATCTCGCCTCCATCGAACCTCGCTTTGCCCATAAGGGCGAGCGCACGCGCTATATCGCCTTTCCGCTCGGCGGCATCGGCTCGGGCGGCCTGTCGATCTCCGGCAGCGGCCGGCTGATCGATTGGTCGATCCGCAACCGGCCGGCGCTGCAGGGCTATAATGGCTACTCGCATTTCGCCATCAAGGCCGAGAAAGGTGGAGAACTGGTCGATGCCCGTGTGCTCAACGGCCCCTATGATCTGAACCCTTCCGGCGCGCCGGGGCTGCGCAAGATGTTCGACGGCTTTGGCCATGGCGCCAACCGCCAGACGCTGGTCGGCGTACCGCATTTCCGCGAGGTCGATTTTTACGGGCGTTTCCCGATCGCCGATCTCGTCTTCAAGGATCAGCGTTTCCCAGGCGATATCAGGCTCACGGCATTGAGCCCCTTCATTCCGCACAACGACCGCGATTCCTCGATGCCGGTGGCGATGTTCGAGTTTGAGATCGTCAACGATACGGCGGACGAACTGACCTATACGCTTGCCGGCACGCTCGGCAATTACGGCTCGAATAGCGGTATCCATACCTTCAGGCAGGAAGGCGGCATCAGCAGCTTGCATCTGACTTCGTCCGACACGACACTGCCGGCAACACAACGCGGCGATCTGACGATCGCAACGGACGCTGACGATGTCGACCATACCGACCATCATTATCGGGGCCAATGGTTCGATGATCTCTCTGTCTACTGGAAGGAATTTGCAAGACCCGGTCGCCTGCCGAAACGGCACTATGACGAGCCTCGCACCTCTCGACACATGAGCCTGCAACCAGAACACGGCACGCTCGGTGCCCGCTTCGCCGTCGCCCCTGGCGAACGCAGGAAGGTGCGCTTCGTCATTACATGGAACTTCCCGCATGGGGATGTCTATTGGGCCTATCGCGACAAGCCGGATGGCGCCATTCCCGATCGGCCGACGCCGAGCTGGACGAACTATTATGCGACGCAATGGGCAGATTCCACCGCAAGCGCCACCGAGGCACTGGGACGTTGGGACACCTTGCATGCGGAAACCGCGGCCTTTCGCGATGGATTGTTCGACACGACGCTTCCGGCGGAAGTCAAGGATGCGGCGAGTGCGACCCTGGCGCTGCTGCGCACCGCCACCTGCATCCGCCTGGAAAATGGCGCGCTCTGGGCCTGGGAAGGCCAGCATACCGAGGATGGCTCCTGTGAGGGAACCTGCACCCATGTCTGGAATTATCAGCAGGCGGTTTCGCACCTCTTTCCCGCCATCGAGCGGACGCTGCGTGAGACCGAATTCACCTATAATCAGTTGCCGACCGGGGGGCTAACCTTTCGCCAGAAGCTGCCGCTGGGTTCCGGCTTCGATATTATCGGTCCCTGCGCCGACGGCCATTTCGGTGCGATCATCAAAACCTACCGGGACTGGAAGCTCTGCGGCGATACCGATTGGCTCCGCCGTTACTGGCCGAATGTCAAACGGGCGATCGAATATGCCTGGTCGTCCGAAAACCCCGATCGCTGGGATCCCGATCAGACCGGTATTCTCTCAGGCCGCCAGCATCAGACGCTCGACATGGAGCTGTTCGGCCCGAATTCGTGGCTCGCCTCCATGTATGTGGCGGCTCTGCTCGGCGTTTCCGAAATGGCGGCGGTCCTCGGTGACACGGAACTGTCTGAAAAGACGGCGCGCATGGGCAAGGCTGGTGCGGCCTATATCAATTCCGAGCTCTTCAATGGCCGCTGGTTCATCCAGAAGGTCGACCTCTCTGACAAGGGCGTGCTGATACCCTTCGATGTCGGCCGCGCGGCCGGGGTCCTTGCCGACGGTTTCATGGAAACCTACTGGTCGGAGGAGTTTCAAGAGCTCAAATATCAGATGGGCGAGGGCTGCATTTCCGATCAGATCCTCGGCCAGTGGCATGCCGAGGTCGCCGGTATCGGCGCGTTCCTTGACGCAGACAAGGTGAGGACCGCGCTGAAATCGGTGCACAGGAACAATTTCCGCCCGACGCTTGAGGATCACTTCAATCCCTGCCGAAACTATGCCTATGAAGACGAGGCAGGGCTTTTGATCGCAACCTATCCTGAAGGCATCCGCCAGCCGATGGTCGCGGCTCCCTATGCCGAAGAAGTCTGGACCGGCATCGAATATATGGCTGCCTCGCATCTCATCATGCACGGCCTTATCGAAGAGGGCATGGATATCGTCTGCGGTGCGCGTAACCGCCATGACGGTTCCCGCCGCAATCCTTGGAACGACATCGAATGCGGTTCCTATTACGCACGCTCGATGTCGGCCTGGCAGCTGGTCAACGCCTTCTCGGGGCTCAGCGCCGATTTCGTCTCGGGCACGCTCGCCTTCGCACCGAAAGTGCAGGGCGATTATCGTCTGTTTTGGTCAGCCGGCAGTGCTTTCGGCACATTGACCCGCGAAGGTGACGGCTTCATTCTCGCCGTGCTCGGAGGCAGCCTCAACGTCGCCGAAATCTCGGTGGACGGGCTGACGCATCGTCTTGCCGGGAGGACGCCCATCGCAGCGGGCCAGTCGATCGAACTTAAGACGGTGGCATAATGGCCGGTATTGAACTCAGGGCAGTCCGCAAGGCCTTTCAAAGTCTCGAAGTCATACACGGCATCGACCTGACTATCGCCGACGGTTCGTTCACCGTCTTTGTCGGGCCTTCAGGCTGCGGCAAGTCGACCTTGCTGCGCATGATGGCAGGGCTGGAAGAAGTCACATCGGGGGAAATCCGCATCGATGGCATGCGCTGCGACCATCTTCTGCCATCCGCGCGCGGCATGGCGATGGTCTTCCAGTCCTATGCACTTTATCCGCATATGAGCGTCGAGCAGAACCTCAAATTCGGCCTGGAGAACCAGAAGCTTGCCAGGCCGGAAATTTCCGCCCGCGTCGCCAAGGCGGCCAATATTCTGCAGATCGAGCACCTTATGACCCGTCGTCCGAGCCAGCTTTCCGGCGGCCAGAGCCAGCGCGTCGCGATCGGGCGCGCCATCGTCAAGGAACCGAAGGCCTTTCTGTTCGACGAACCGCTCTCCAATCTCGATGCCGAACTGCGTGTGAAGATGCGCGGCGAACTGATCAGCCTGCATCGGCGGCTGAAGTCGACAATGGTCTACGTCACCCATGATCAGGTTGAGGCAATGACCATGGCCGACCAGATTGTCGTGCTCAACGAAGGCCGCATCGAACAGGTCGGCCCGCCGATCGAGCTATACGCACGCCCGGCCAACCTCTTCGTCGCCCGCTTTCTTGGCGCGCCGCCCATGAACCTTCTCACGGGCCGGATCGCGCGGATTGGTGGCCTGATGGGGATCACGCTGGAGGACGGCACCCATATTCCCTTGCCCGGTCGCCAGGTCGATCTGCCTGACGGCGCCCCGGTCACGTTCGGCGTAAGGCCCGAACATTGCGAGATCGGGGAGGGCAGCCTGCAGATCACCGTTGGTGACACCGAAATCCTCGGATCGGAAACGATCATCCACGCCGAGACTGCGACTGGAAATGGCTTTACCGTGGCACTGCGCGGTATCAGCCGGGCAACCTCCGGCGCACGAATATCGATTGTCATCCGCGAGCCTTTTGTACATTTGTTCAACGAGGCCGGTGTGACGATCGGTTCCGACGGTGATTGGCGCGATGCCTATCTGAACTGAACCAAGCTTCAAGCAGCTACAGCAGTATAGGTCGGTGCCGAGCCATCGATGAGCTCTTTCCTGCAGGCTATTCCGGCGCCGACCGACGGCAGCATTCGACCTCAGCGAGACAGGAAATTCGAGACCGTCAGGTCGACGAGTTCGTCTCCACGGCCGTTCATCACCGCGCGAATGGCCCAGAGACCGAAACCTTTCACCTGCGCCGCTTCGATCCGGGGCGGCATCGACAGTTCCTGCGTATTCGTGACGACGTCGAGCAGTGCCGGACCGGGATGCGCCAGAATTTCCCTGATAGCACCGTCAAGCTCGGCGGGGTCCTCCACGCGAACGCCATGGACTCCGGCTGCGCGGGCAACCGCCGCAAAATCCGGATTCTTGAGTTCGGTGCCGGTCTCAAGGAAGCCCGAAGCCTTCATTTCCATCGCTACGAATCCGAGAACGGAATTGTTGAAGACGACAACCTTCACCGGAAGATTCTGCTGAACGAGCGTCAGGAAGTCGCCCATCAGCATGGCAAAGCCGCCATCGCCGGACATGCTGATGATCTGGCGTCCCTTGTATGTTGCCTGCGCCCCGATCGCCTGAGGAAGAGCGTTGGCCATCGATCCGTGAACCAGCGATCCGATGAGGCGACGCTTTCCGTTCATTTTCAGGTAGCGCGCAGCCCAGATCGTGGGGGTTCCGACATCGAAGGTGAAAACCGCGTCGTCCGACGCATGCTCGCTCAGAAGGCGTGCCACATATTGCGGATGAATCTTGCCGCCTTCTCTGCCTGTGGCGAGGTCGTCGAGGCCTTCACGCGCCTTCCTGTAGGCGGCAAGGCAGGCATCCAGGTGATCCCTGTCCGTTCGCTCCGTCAGCTTCGGCAGCGTTGCTGCCAGTGTCGATTTGACGTCGCCAACGATTGCGAGATCGAGCGAGGCTCGGCGGCCAAGATTCTCCGGTCGAATGTCCACCTGCGCGATCTTGGCGTCGGTTGGGTAGAACTGCCGGTATGGGAAATCGGTGCCGAGCATGAGAAGCGTGTCGCACTCCAGCATGGCCTTGTAACCCGAGGAGAAACCGATCAGACCGGTCATGCCGACATCGAAGGGATTGTCCCACTCGACATGTTCCTTGCCGCCGAGCGCGTGGACAACAGGCGCCTTCAGCCGGTCCGCAAAGGCGATCAACTCGTCATGCGCTCCTTCGCAGCCGCGTCCACACAGAAGGGTAACCTTCGAGTTGTTGTTGAGTAGTTCCGACAGTCGATCGATCTGATCGTTCGCCGGCACGACGTTCGGTTGGGCCAGCGTGAGTGCGGCCGGCGTCGAAATCTTCGCCGTGAAATCGCTCAATGCCACGTCGCCGGACATGACCACGACGGCAACGCCGCGCTTTCCGATAGCTGTGCGAATGGCCGTTTCGATAACTGCTGGCAATTGCTCCGGATGGCTGACAAGTTCGCAATAGTGGCTGCATTCCCGGAAAAGCTGGTCGGGATGCGTTTCCTGGAAATAGCCTCTGCCGATTTCGGCCGAAGGTATTTGCGCGGCAATGGCCAGGACGGGGACCCGCGAGCGATGACAGTCGAACAGGCCGTTGATGAGGTGGAGGTTGCCCGGGCCGCAGCTGCCGGCGCACACGGCCAGTTCGCCACTGAGATGGGCTTCGGCCCCTGCCGCGAAGGCTGCCGTTTCTTCATGGCGGGTATGGACCCACTCGATGTCGCCTCTTTTTCGAAGCGCTTCCGTAAGCCCGTTCAGGCTGTCTCCGACCACGCCATATATCCGCTTGACCCCGGCCGAATGCAGCACCTCAGTCAGGACATCAGCTACTTTGGACTTCATCGAAAGCTCCCGGGCTTTGGGTTTCAGGTGGTTGGTAAAAGGAAGCTAGGCCTCTCTCTACGCTTCTCAACCCGGAGAATTATCAGAGTGGCGGAGACACCAAACTGCACTTTGGTGTAGGTGCCGGCAGAGAAGAAGCCCGTTTGCCCGATATCGCAGGACTCTGCCTATCAGCCGGGAGCATGGGTTCGCCCCGCGCTCTCCTTTGGCGCCCTTCTTCTGTCGCGACCTATGCTTCCACTCGTTCCCGCCCTTTCATCGCTTCCGCGACAAGTTTCATGAAGCGCGGATGCCGGCGCAGGTTGTCCAGGTCGGAATCATGGGTGAACCATTTGATGTGGTAGACCGAGCTGCGGGGCAGCAAGCCCTCCAGGATATCGATCGCCCGTTCCACATGGCCGAGTACGGAGTGGACGCAGGCAAGATTATATTGGGCGACGATATCATCGGGATCGATGGCGCTTGCCCGTGCGGCCCAGTCGCAGGCCCGCGCCGCATCACCGAGATGGGCAAGGGCAAGCGCGCCGCGATGGGCGGGGCCGGAATTTTCCGGGTTCTGATTGAGCGCCCGCTCGGCTCTTTCAATGCCTATGCGCGCCCAGCTTTCCCGGTCCGCCGTCCGTCCGAGAGAATGGTACGAGGACATCAGATGGATCGGCGAAACATAGTCGTCGGGGCGGATTTCGGCGGCGCGGCTAAAGTAATGCACCGCTTCGGCGAAATTCCCGCGCATGAAGAAGATGCGGGCATAGTGGAAATTGGCTTCATAGAGGTTGGGATCGAGTGCCAGCGCGCGTTCGAAGCATGCCGTGGCCTCGTCGTCATCACCGTTCTGATGCAGCGCCAGGCCGCGGGAGGCATGGGCCTCGGCGAGGTCGGGATCGAGTTCAAGGGCCTTGGCGCTCATGGCCAGAATGCGCTCCAGGGGCACGTCGTCAGGCGCCCAGTCGCGGATCGCGGCATCGCAATCGGCGATGCCGGCATAGGCGCGGCCATAGTCAGGATCGAGCTCGACGGCCTTGTAGAACATGCGCCGGGCAAGCTGCAGATAGGATTTGGTCCAGGTATGGGAGAGCTGCCTTCCTCTCAGGTAATAGGTATAGGCCTCGACATTGGCGGTCGGCTCGGCGGCGATCGCCTTGCGTTCCTCCGGCAGCAGCCGCACCTTCAGCTGGCCGACGATCGCGTTGGTGATCTCGTCCTGGATGGCGAAGATATCGGTGAGGTCTCGGTCGTAGCGTTCGGCCCAGAGATGATCGCCGTTCGTCGTGTCAATCAGCTGGCCGGAGATGCGCACCCGCTTGCCGACGATGCGCACACTGCCTTCCAGCATGTAACGCACGCCAAGTTCCTGGGCGACCTGCTTCACCTTCACCGATGTGCCCTTATAGGTGAAGACGGTGTTGCGCGGCACCACATGCAGGCTGGAGACCTTGGAAAGATCGGTGATGATGTCCTCGGTGATGCCGTCGGAGAAGTAATCCTGATCGGCATCACCGCTCATGTTGGTGAAGGGCAGGACGGCGATGAAGCAGGTGTTGCGGTTCTGCGCGACGAAGCGGGCAGAGCTCGGCTTGTCGAAGGAAACCGTGTAAACCTGCACCGGTTGCCGGATGTTTTTGAACACGTGTTCACCTAAAAAATCGAAGCCGAGATTGAGGCGTGAGCCGACTTGATCCCGAACGATTGCAGACACGGCAATGCCGCCGGCCGGAGCAATGCCTTCCAGACGCGCGGCAAGGTTGACGCCGTCGCCGAAAATATCGTCATTTTCGACGACGACATCGCCGAGATTGATGCCGATGCGGAATTCGACGCGCTCTTCCTTCGCCACGTTTTCGTTGCGCACGGCCATGGTGCGCTGGATTTCTGCGGCGCAGGCCACGGCGTTCACGACGCTCTGAAACTCGGCCAGGATGCCGTCGCCGGTCAGTTTGACGATACGGCCCTTGTAATCGGATATGCGGATGTCGACCAGTTCGCAGCGATGGCGGTTCAAAGCCTGCAGTGTGCCCGTCTCGTCGACGCCCATGAGCCGGCTGTAACCGACCACATCGGCAGCGAGGATGGCACTCAATCGCCGCTCCATGATCCTCTCCATGGATTGTCTCATGTCAGTGTCTCGCTTTTTCCAGATTTTGACCGCGCTAGGACTCCCTCCCATGCAGCCGATATCTTTCGATTCGGCATGCTGTCACGGCGGCGCAGAGCCTATATCGTTACGGCGCAGCATCAATACTCCGAACGGGCGAAGATTGCGCCAAACGATAGCTCTTTCGGATGGGAAAGACCCCGGACTTGTTGAGGTGCTCAATTTTGAGGCCGTGCATCGATTTGGGACTGCGTCTCGGAGGAAGGGCCGGGGCAGAGCGCTCGAACAGGCCCGGGGACATCGTCTCGTGCCCGTTCCTCACCTCTGAGAGCTTGCGAGGTCGCCGTCATCAAAGGCCGCGCTCAATCGAAGCGCGGTTCGATTTGTATAGGCGCCGTCGGTTACCCGGCAGGTTATGTTTCGCGATCCCATTGGCCACTGAAGGGCGACAGAATGTTCTGCCAAGAGGAGTTGGCAATCGACAGCGACTGGATTGTCAGTTGCTGCGTCTGCAAGCCGCCGAGCTTGGCGGGTGTGCCAGTGCTTGATGCGAAGCAGATCCGACGGTCGTACCGCTTGTTGCTTCTCGAAAGGCAAGTCGCGCGTCCACGCAAAAGCCCGTTTGCCTAAAGGATGCAGCCTGTAGGTCGAAAGGGGTAGGATATACTCGTCCACTTTTCGATTATAATCGGAGGTCCGCGTATCGAACGATCCTCATAGATTTGATCCTGGCAATTTCGCGAGAGGGCACGCCATGTATCGCAACGCTCGCCGGTGGGCTCCGCGCTCACTTATGATGGATTCGTGGGTTCCCCGGTGGCTGGCCGTCGGTGGAAAGGCAAGGCCGCGCAAGAACGCCGATCGGCCCGAGGATAGTGCTCAACTTGCGACATCCGCGCAGACAGCGGGTGGAAGCAAGGGGGGTGCCCTTGCCGGCAGCCCCGACAACAACTTTGCGCTCAGTGGACATGATATCGAACAAAGAGCGGAAGCCGTCGATGAGGCAGACGGTCAGAGCGATATCGACCAGGTGTCCCCATCCTTGGCCGACGCTTTCGCAGCGGCGCGTGAAACAGGTGTTGGAAGTGGAAATTCTGCTGCGTCCGTTCTGTCGGCCCATAATCCGGTTTTTGCACCTTTCGAGCGGAACGTGAACGGCGCTGCATTGCCCCCTTATCGTACCTATGCTGGCATTGGCACCATAGGCGACGATCCCCTGGCTCCGTATCTGCCGCAGAGTCCCGCACCGACAGCGTCAGGGCAAGGTTCCGCTACCGTAGCGGGTGCACGCGCTCACTCCGGCAAGGTGGTCATTCTCGAATCGAGCCCGTCAGCAGCGGCTGCTGCGCACCACGGTGGATCGAATTCACTGGCGTTTGGCATGCCCTTTGGTGTCTGCGGATGTGGCTATTATACGTCCCCCACGCGGATTCTCGATTGGGCCCACGGCGGCGCCATGCTTCAACAGGATGGTCAATTGCCGGGGACCAGGCTGACCGAAGGGCCGGACTATGTGGCAACGATCAAGCGGGCCATCGGTGCCTCAGTCAGCGACCCGCTTCTCGATCGCAACTTATCCCCGCTCTCGGGCTGGCGCGGGACCGCAAGGTGGACGGATTCGACGAACCTGAACGGATCCTTGCCCGGCGGCGGAGAGATGGGAACGGCAACCGGGACCAAGGGCATCGGCATCCTTTCCGGCTCGGTCACCACACCGCCGATCACGCAGCGGTCGTTAACGACGCAAAGTCTGGCGGCCGCAGCGGCAGTGACGCCCGCCAACAAGGTCGTGGCGGAAAACCTGCTGCCGGGCAACCCGGAGAGCGAGTGGGGCATCGATGGTGCCGGTAGCTCCAATATCGAGGGATTCGCGACCGACATCAGTGTCGACAACGGCAAGACGATCAGCTTCAAGATTGATACGGATTCCAACAACTACCGGATCGATATCTACCGCCTCGGCTATTATGGCGGCATGGGCGCCCGCAAGGTCACGACCATTCAGCACGCCGGCGTGCAGAATCAGCCCAATCCGTTGCGCAATGCCACGACAGGCACCGTGGATGCCGGCAACTGGGCAGTTTCGGCTTCGTGGACCGTACCTGAAGATGCTGTCTCAGGCGTTTATATCGCCAAGCTCGTGCGGCAGGATGGCACCTTCGGCGAAAATCAGATTCCGTTCATCGTACGCGACGATGACAGCCACAGCGATATCGTTTTCCAGACCGCTGACGAGACCTGGCAGGCCTACAACGGCTGGGGTGGCGCAAACTTCTACGGCGGCAATGGTCCGGCGACGGGGCAAGGTGCCGGTCGCGCCTATGCGGTCAGCTACAACAGGCCGATTGCGACCCGTGGCGGGGTTGGCACTTATGCGGGTCCGCAAGACTATCTGTTCGGCGCCGAATATGCAGGCATCTACTGGCTGGAGCAGAACGGCTACGATGTTTCTTACCTGTCGGGTGTCGACGTCGACCGCTATGGCAGCCTGCTGCTCAACCACAAGACCTATGTTGATGCCGGACATGACGAATACTGGTCAGGGCAACAGAGGACGAATGTCGAAGCCGCACGTGATGCAGGCGTCAACCTTATGTTCTGGAGCGGTAACGAGGTCTATTGGCGCACCCGTTGGGGCAATGCCTATAGCGCCGACGGCACGCCTTATCGCACACTCATCTCCTACAAGGAGACATGGTCACCCGGCGCCAGCATCGACCCTTCCAACGAATGGACGGGCACATTCCGCGATCCGCGCCTCAGCCCGCCTGCTATCGGCGGCGGAAACCCGGAAAACTCATTGACCGGGCAGTTGTTCAAGGTCGATGATGTCGGCAGCAATCTCGGCGCGATCACCGTCGGATATGATGACGCCAACCTGCGCTTCTGGCGCAATACCAGCGTTGCCAATCTTCAACCCGGCCAGACGGCAACCCTGACCAAGAACTATCTTGGCTACGAGTGGGACGAAGCGCCCGATAACGGCTTCGATCCGGCGGGCCTCGTCAAGCTGTCGTCAACGACGCTTCCGGTCAGCACCTACTTGCTTGACTACGGAAACACGACCGGCAACGCGACCGCGACCCATAATCTGACGCTTTATCGCGCACCGAGCGGCGCATTGGTGTTCGGCGCCGGTACTGTCTACTGGACATGGGGCTTAAGCAACAATCACGATAATGAGGCGACCCCGACCGATCCCCGCGTGCAGCAGGCAATGGTCAATTTGCTGGCAGACATGGGCATTCAGCCTGGGACGCTGCAATCCGGGCTCGTCGCCACGACCGGCTCCACGGATCATGTTGCACCGACTTCCATCATCACGGTGCCATCAACGGCGACCGTTGGCTCCACAGTCACGATTACGGGTACCGCCGCCGACACGGGCGGCGGCGTCATCGCCGGTGTCGAGGTCTCGACCGACAATGGGGCGAGCTGGCATCCGGCGACTGGTGATGAGAACTGGACATATACTTGGTCGCCGCAGATCGCGGGCAATTACACGATCTTGTCGCGGGCCGTCGACGACAGCATCAACCTTGAAGCACCCTCGGCAGGACGCACGGTCACCGTGACCGGGGCGAGCTTTTATTCTCTCTTCGGCGCGGCGACGCCGGCGGTTGTCAACACCGACGATACGTCAGCTGTCGAGCTCGGGGTCAAATTCCAGACCTCCGTGGCAGGGACCGTTACCGGTATTCGTTTCTACAAGGGCAGCCAGGACACCGGCACGCATACCGGCTCCCTCTGGTCGAGCACGGGTACGCGGATTGCGACCCTCACCTTCACGAACGAGACTGCCAGCGGCTGGCAGACTGCCTATTTTACCAGCCCGGTGACGTTGACGGCCGGACAGACCTACACGGCGTCCTACCATACGAATACCGGCCACTATTCGACGACCGCCAGCTACTTCGTCTCCAATGTGACGAGCGGCCCCCTGACGGCTCCGGCCAGCGGCAACGGCGTATACAGCTATGGGAGCGCCAGCCTGTATCCCACGAGCACCTTCGAGTCGACGAATTATTGGGTCGATGTGATGTTCACCACGCCGACGTCGAACACGACACCGACGGCGGTTGCCGATGCGGGTGACGCGACCGAGAAGGGTGGCGTTGCCAATGGTT
>NZ_AJWE01000129.1:0-50089 GCF_000281145.1 Rhizobium sp. CF142
CTGGCGGGTGAAGCCGCCGATCGCGGAACAGCCGCTCCCGGGCTGACGCTTGTTGCAAGGCTGGTTCGGATCATAGAAGTACGGACAGCGCGTCCGTTGCAGAAGATTGCCTGCCGTGGTCGCCTTGTTGCGAAGCTGGCCGGATGCACCTGCCAACAGCGCGCGCGACAGCAGGGCGTAATCGCGGCGCACCGTCTCGTCTGCGGCCAGGGTCGTGTTTCTGACCAGAGCACCGATCCTGAGACCGCCCTCCGGCGTTGGGTCGATCTTGTCGAGGCCGAGACCGTTCACATCGATCAGATGGGTCGGACGCTCGATTTCGAGTTTCATCAGATCCAGCAGGTTCGTACCGCCGGCGATGAACTTGGCTTCCGGGTTTGTAGCTGCCGCCTTGGCGGCGCTTTCGACAGACGATGCGCGTTCGTATGTAAAGGCCTTCATGCTTCGATCCCTCCCACTTCCGAGATGGCATCCAGAATGTTGGAGTAGGCACCGCACCGACAGATGTTTCCGCTCATGCGTTCGCGGACCTCGGCGGCGGTGAGCTTCACCGCTTCCGTGAGGTCGCCTGTGACGTGGCTCGGGATGTTTGCCTTGATCTCTTCCAGGACCGCGATGGAGGAACAGATCTGGCCAGGCGTGCAGTAGCCGCATTGAAAGCCGTCGTGCTTGACGAACGCCGCCTGCATCGGGTGAAGGTCGCCCGGACGTCCCAGTCCTTCGATCGTCGTGATCTCGTCGCCGTCGTGCATGACGGCGAGCGTCAGGCAGGAATTGATCCTGTGACCATCGACCATCACGGTGCATGCTCCACATTGTCCGTGATCACACCCCTTCTTCGTTCCCGTGAGGTGGAGGTGTTCCCGCAGGGCGTCGAGGAGCGTGGTTCTGTTGTCGAGTTCCAGTTCGCGCCGCTCGCCGTTGACGGTGAGCGCCACAGGCGTCGTAAGTTTCATGTCCTCTCCCGCTGACTGGGCAGCCGCGTTGCTTGTAGCGGTCCCAGTGACCACGACCGTGGCGGCGGAAGATATAAGAAGCTCCCGTCGAGAAAGTTCCAGTTGGTTGTAGTTCGACATTTCCGCTCCCTTTTCGATAGGCGAGGAATGGGATCAAGGCTCGAAAGCTCTTGCGCGAACTTAGAGAGTAAGGCTCTCGACGACGAAGATTAGGGGCGATTGGCTGCATGGAGTTATGGCCTCAATTCATAAATGATCGAAACGGCGACGAACTCCCTTTGCGCAGACATATGAACTCAGAACATAAGCGCATGCCATCGAACCCGTCTAATCAGATCAATCCCTCCGCGCTATCTTTCGTGTCACCTAAGAAGGAACGCTCGAATGAAGCAGTTGAAGATACTGGTGATCGGGGCGATGGGGAGCGTCGGACGGCTGGTCGTCACGGAAGCGCTGGCGCGAGGGCATGCCGTTCGCGCGATGGTTCGCGACGCCTCCCGCGCCGGTCGAATGTCTGGCGTGGAAGTCGTGGTCGGCGACGTGACGAAGCCAGAGACGCTCGCGCCAGCCCTTGACGGCGTCGACGCCGTCGTCCTGACGGTCAATGCCGATGGACAGGGCAAGGAAGGTGCAGAGGCCGTGTATTACCGCGGCGTCCTTGACCTCATCACAGCCATTGGTCGGCGTCCGGTACGGATAGCGCTGATGACGACGATCGGGGTGACCGAGCGCCGTGGCAGGTATAACCGGTCGAACGAAGGACACGACTGGAAGCGCCGTGCGGAACGGCTCCTGCGCCGGAGCGGTCTCGACTACACGATCGTCCGACCCGGCTGGTTCGACTACAATGACGCCGACCAGCACCGGCTCGTCCTTCTGCAGGGCGACCGCCGCCACGCTGGAACGCCTGAGGACGGCGTGATCGCCCGCAGGCAGATCGCGGAGCTCCTGGTTGCCAGCCTCACGTCGGACGTGGCGAACAGGAAGACGTTCGAACTGGTCGCGGAAAACGGTCCCGCCCAGACGGATTTCGATCCGCTCTTCGCTGCCCTGAAACAGGATCCGGACGACGCACTCGACGCCGTCCTCGACCTCGACAACATGCCGCTCGATCAGGAACCCGAACGCGTCAGGCGCGATCTCGAAGCCGTCGGGCACCCGTCTCACGAAAGGATGATACAATGACAAGCGTGACAGTCGTTATCGGCGCCGGCTCTATTGGACAGGCCATCGCCCGGAGGGTCAGCTCTGGCAAGCATGTCCTGCTCGCCGACCTGAGACAAGAAAATGCCGACGCTGCGGCCAAGGTGCTCAGCGAAGCGGGGTTCGACGTCAGCACGACCGTCGTCGATATTTCCTCCAGGGAGTCCGTCCACGCTCTCGTCGAGGCCGCCACCGCGATCGGCGACGTGACCGGCGTCGTTCATGCCGCCGGTGTTTCTCCATCCCAGGCGCCGCCCGCGGTGATCTTGAAGGTCGATCTCTACGGCACGGCCGTCATCCTCGAGGAGTTCGGCAACGTCATCGCGCCGGGTGGCTCGTGCGTCGTCATCGCCTCGATGTCCGGCCATCGTCTTGCGGCTCTGACCGCCGATCAGGATCGGCTGCTCGCCACCACGCCTGCCGACGCGCTTCTTGATCTTGAGATGCTGCAGCCCGACAAGGTCACCGATCCGCTGAACGCCTACCAGATCTCCAAACGCGGCAACGCACTGCGGGTGAAGGCTGAATCCGTCCGCTGGGGCAAACGGGGCGCGCGCGTCAACACGATGAGCCCCGGTATCGTCATCACGCCTCTGGCCAAGGACGAGCTGACGGGTCCACGCGGCGAAGGCTACCGCCGCATGATCGATCTGTCTCCTGTCGGCCGCGCCGGGACGCCGGACGAGATTGCTTCCCTCGCCGCACTGCTGATGGGCCAGGAAGGCGCGTTCATCACCGGCAGCGACTTTCTGATCGATGGCGGCGTGACCGCCTCGTTCTTCTACGGAGAGCTCCAGCCCAAGTGATGGGCACCTTCTCCTACCAACTCTCAACACTGTCTGAAGGACACTTAAATGCTAGGAACAGTTCTCTATGGGCCGGGCGACGTACGCTGCGAGGAAGTCGCCGAGCCGAAGATCCTCAAGCCGACCGACGCGATCATCAAGCTGTCGGCAAGCTGCATCTGCGGATCGGACCTCTGGCCATTCAGGGGTGCGAACGACACCAGCGAGCCCAAGGCCATGGGCCACGAATATTGCGGCGTCGTGGTCGAGGTCGGTAGCGAGGTTAAGACGGTGAAGCCGGGCCAGTTCGTGGTCGGGTCCTTCTGCCTCTCCGACAACACCTGCCCGCATTGCCGCTTCGGCTTCCAGTCGTCCTGCGAACAGCGTGAGTTCATGGTAGGCGCACAGGCGCCCTACGCTCGCGTTCCCCTTGCGGACGGCTCGCTCGTCGCCACGGCCGAGATGCCTTCGGACGACCTGATCCCAAGCTTGCTTGCGGTATCGGACGTGCTGGGCACTGGCTGGTACGCCGCAGACGCTGCAGGTGTTCAGGAAGGATCGACCGCGGTGGTCGTCGGCGATGGCGCCGTCGGCCTCATGGGCGTGTTGGCTGCAAAGCGGATGGGTGCGGCTCGCGTTATTGCCATGAGCCGCCACAAGAGCCGGCAGGATCTCGCACTCGAATTCGGAGCGACAGATATCGTCTCCGAGCGTGGCGACGCAGGCATCGCCCGGATCAAGGAAATGACGAACGGTGTTGGCGCGGATTCAGTACTGGAATGCGTCGGCCTTGAGGAGTCCATGTCTCAGGCCATCAACTGCGCCCGTCCAGGCGGCAAGATCGGCTTCGTCGGCGTACCACACGGCGTCACCTTCGACGGCCAGAACCTGTTCTTCCAGCAGAAGAGCCTTCTCGGCGGTCCCGCCCCGGTCCGGCGCTACCTGCCCTATCTGATGGATCTCGTTCTCAACCGCGAGATCAATCCGGGCAAGGTCTTCGATCTCGAAGTTCCGCTCGCCGACGTCGCCGAAGGCTACCGCGCCATGGACGAGCGTCGCGCCATCAAGACGTTGCTTCGCGTCTGACGACCTACGGGGCCGCCTACAGGGCGGTCCTTCGCTTTCGACACATATGAAATGGAGCAATCCCATGAAGAAGATCGCAGCCACGATTGCCGCGTCCGCCATCGCCGCCAGCGGCGTTGAAGCCGAAGATCGCCGTCCGCGCGTCGCCCCTGCCGCCGTCTACGAGACGGCGCCGGGTCTGGGCCACTTCACCGACGACGTCCTGTTCGGTGAGGTCTGGGAGCGCAAGGAGCTTTCACCCCGCGACCGGAGCCTGGTGACTGTCGCCACTCTTGTTGCAACGGGCAAGATCGCGCAGACCGGTAGTCACGTCCGCCGTGCGCTCGACAACGGCGTGAAGCCGGAGGAGCTTGGCGAGCTCATCACGCAACTTGCCCTCTACACGGGCTGGCCGAATGCGATGTCGGCGGTAACCGAGACGAAGAAGGTCTTCGACGAACGTGGAATAGGCCCGGTTTCCAACAGTAAAGCGGACCGGATCGAACTGGAGGCCGTAGCAGAGGCAGCGCGATCCGCGACGGTAGATTCGAATGTCGCGCCAACGGCCCCTGCCCTCGCGGACCTTACAAACCGCGTGCTGTTCGGTGATCTCTGGCAGCGTCCCGACCTGTCGGCCCGCGACCGCAGCCTGATCACGATGACCGCCCTGATAGCGATCGGCCAGCCGGAGCAGCTGCCGTTTCATGCCAACAGGGCGATGGACAACGGGCTGACCTCCTCGGAAGCTTCGGAAGTCGTCGCCCATGTCGCGTTCTATGCTGGCTGGCCCCGCGCCATGTCCGCCGTCCCGGTCCTGAAGAAAGTGCTCGACGTTAGGGCTTCGGCCCAGAAGACGCCTGACGCTCCGACCGAGGTTAGAGTCACGCGCGCCGGAGAAGGCAAGGCGACCGCTCCGGAACAGTACTTTACCGGTGCCGTCGAGACGTCCGGCTTTTACAAGAGCGATGGGCCAGCACGGATCGGCGGCGCGACCGTTTCGTTTTCGGCTGGAGCCCGCACGGCCTGGCATACGCATCCGCTCGGGCAGACCCTGTTCATCGTCTCCGGGAAGGGCTGGGTTCAAAAGGAAGGCGGCCCGGCCGAGACCTTTGGTCCCGGCGACGTCGTCTGGATTCCGCCTCATGTGAAGCACTGGCACGGAGCCACGAAGGACGAGGCGATGACCCATTTCGCGGTCGCCGAAGCGCTGGATGGCAGCGTCGTGACCTGGATGGAGAAGGTTTCCGACGAGGACTATGCGAAAGCGAGCCGGATCGATTGATCCGGATTCACCTTGCCGGATGAGACGAGACCAGACCACCAACCCTGAGGAGGAAAGCATGCTAAAACGGAAACTCGGCCGGCGCGGCCCGGAAGTTTCGGCCATCGGCTTCGGCTGCATGGGACTGAACTATCATCGCGGGCCCGCGATGCCCAAACAGGATGCGATTGCGCTCCTCCGGGCCGCCTTCGAGCGCGGCGTGACATTCTTCGACACGGCTGAGGCCTACGGCCCCTTCACCAACGAGGAACTCGTCGGCGAGGCGCTCGCCCCGATCCGCGAGCAGGTCGTGATTGCGACGAAGTTCGGCTTCAAGGACGGGCGACCGGACGTCGGCCTCGACAGCCGGCCCGAAAGGATTCGCCAAGTCGTCGACGAGGCACTTGAAAGGTTGCGGACCGACCGCATCGACCTACTCTACCAGCACCGCGTCGACCCCAACGTCCCGATGGCGGACGTCGCAGGCGCCGTGAAAGACCTGATGGCCGCTGGCAAGGTCTTGCATTTCGGGCTGTCGGAGGCCGATGCAGAATCCCTTCGTGAGGCACATGCCGTTCAGCCGGTCTCGGCGCTACAAAGCGAATATTCCCTGTGGTGGCGTCGCCCGGAGGAGACGGTTCTGCCGACGGTCGAGGAACTCGGGATCGGCTTCGTCCCGTACAGCCCGCTTGGCCGTGGCTTCCTGGCGGGGGCGATGGACGAGAAGACAAGCTTCGATGGCGATAATGATCATCGCAAGACGAACCCCCGCCTTTCCGCCGAGAACCGAGCGGCTAACCAGCCGGTCATTGACGCTATCCAATCGATCGCGGACGAGAAGAGCGCCACCGCGGCGCAGGTCGCGATCGGATGGCTGCTCGCGCGCAAGCCCTGGATCGTGCCGATCCCCGGCACGACGAAGCTTCATAGATTGGAAGAGAATATCGGAGCGGCCACGGTCGCATTTACTGACAACGATCTCGAGAAGATCGATGCTGTGTTTTCAAACCTTACGATCCATGGCGATCGCTATTCGGGCGACTCGGCGGCGCGTGTGGTCAAATAAGGGGATCGGAAAGCGAGCATCCCCGCGATTTAGTCGTGACGAGCAGCTATGAGCGCCTTGAGTGGAATCGAACCACCGAGGCGCATTAGATTCGCCAATGAGTTGAAAATTGCAATCACCTTATGCAAGCGTAACGTTGGCTGTGGCGTAAGCTGCTATTATGACCCAATCCCGTTGGAACGACGCAGTCGTGTGTCGAAAGTAGCCTCAAATTTCTTGGCACTGCCGAGGCTGTGGTTGAATATGAAGGTTCTTGAGCGAGAAACTCGGGAGCTTGGCCGCCGCTTCAATCGGTGATTTCCTTCGTCGGCGAACACTGTAGCGTCGGCATTGTTACCAGGCCAGCTTCAGTTCTGCCCTGAGATAATTGCTGTCGCGGCCGCCCTCAGCTTCGAGCGCCGAGCCGACCTGGTAATGAACAGCCTCCAGCGACCCCGTGAGATTGGGATTGAAGCGGTAGTCCGCCTTGACCTGCACATAAGCTCCGGTCCATGCCTGCCCGTTACCCGCCGTGCCAGCGACGGGAACGCTTGGCAGGGTGTAGACAGCGTCCTGTGTTGTCTGTCGCCAGAGCAGTCCGACCCCGGCCATCAGGGTCAGGTCTTCTGTCGGCTGAACGGTAATCGACGGCTTGAGGTGAACGAGGTTAGCATATCCGGTATGGCCGCCAAGCGAGAAATAGAAGCCGTTCGGAAACAGCGGGTTGAAGGTGCCAAGCGTGCCATCACTTGCGTCCCGGTCGCCGGACGCCACGTCGAACTGCAGACCGATCCGCGGCGACCAGGGGACATCCTCGAAGGTGTAACCAGTCCTCGCACCGACGGCCCAGGCCAGAATATCGGCTGAGCCGACCTGGCCAACCTGTCCCATCGCTTCCGCATCCCAGTCGAAACCTGCATATTTGCCGGCCGTCCGGATATCGAGCACATGCCTGTCCTCCTCACCCGACGCGGTGAGAAAAGTGGCGTCCTTGCGCTGATAGAGCGCGTAATAGGCGGAGGCCTCGATCGTCGGCGAGAGTTGCCGCTCAACGCGGGCGCCGCTGAACAGTGCATCGCCGCTTGATCGATCATCGAAGGGGTTGTCATCCCGATACTGAACCGGCTGGCTGACAAGACCATAGAAGCGCCATGCTTCCGTCTCCCACCCGGCCCAGACGGCATCGAACGCCTGGCGGACATTGGGCCCATCGCGCACCGATACGAACCGCTCCAGGTCAAACGCGAAGTCTTGGCGGCCGACCCTTGCCCTGAAGGTTCCTAGGTCAGTCTCCTGCGTATAGCCGATGAATGCGAGCCGAAGGTCAAATCGGTTTGCGTCGTTAGGGCTGACCACCGTCTTGTCGAACGCACGCACATCCTCGAATTGTGTAAACAGTTGCCAGTTTTCATTCAGGCGAACGTCGATCTGGAACTGCGCACGCTGTAACCAATAAGAATCTCTGGGATTCGCCGGCACGGTTCCGAAAGCCGGCGCATCACTGACTTCGAAGATTTCGCGTAGATTGAGCCCTAACGAGATGTAGCTGTCGGGATTGGAGGGAAACAACGGAATGTATTTGAGACTATCCAGCGGCTCATTCCGCAGTTTCGGATCCGCGAGAAGCGACCAGTCCTCCTGCGAACGGTCGGCTTTTATCGAGGGCCTCTTCTGCTCCAAGGAAAAATCATCCGCCGCCAGGGCTGACCGGTAGCCCCCTTGAGCAAATGCAAGGGCGAAAAGCGAAAGCAGGAGTGACCGCACCATGGATACGAACCGAAGGCTGAGCGCCATTGAAAAAAGCGAGGTGAAACATCTCTGTTGGTCAATCATCTGCTCGCCTTTCAGCCTTCGGCACGTGGCCACATCCTGCGTGGGTGGTCGACGCCGTCCGCCATTGGCACGGCGAAGCATGGGGCGCACACGGCCACCCCAGTTGCGTATCGACCGGCTGAAGGTGGATTCCGTCAGCCGGGGCGTTTATGGTGAAATCGTTTTGGGCTCGTCCGTGGGAGCCTGCGCGGCTGCGCTGCTAGATGACTTCGGCCAACTCAACCACGTTCCTGAAAGGATCGGCGAAGAAAGCAATCTTGCGGCTAATCTCGTTGACCTGAAACGGTTCGGTGAGGATCTTTACGTTGCGGCGGCGCAGCTCTTCCACAGTGGCTTCGATATCGGCGCCGGTCAGGCAGAAGTGGTGGTAACTGGCATGCCTCAAGCTGTCGCCAGATCCTTGTAAACCGGTACCGTATGCGGACCTCGACATAACGACAGACCCCTTGACGCGCTTTGTTTTCGACGGGGTATTGAACGATCGCCGTCAATGTAGACGATGGTTCTTTCGCCGCGGTAGGGTACGCCCGGGCGGCGAAACCGCGGTCCAATGAGCTCCTGCAATGGAACTGTCGGTGGAGCAGGGGGAACCATTCCGCTGGGTTCATTTTTCCCCATGATAGCTGCCGAAGTATTTTACGGGTGACCAAGCCGGAAGGATGTCGGGCAGTTTTGGCGATAGAGCGATGTAGTCCTGTGCACCAAACACTACCTTTCCGTCCATAATAGTCAGTACAGAAGATATAGAGCTGATTTGATCTTCCGGCACGGCGAAGTAGTCCCTGTCGAGCACAACAAAATCCGCCAGGTATCCGGGAGCGATTACGCCCATTTCTGATTCTGTGTTCATGAACCACGCTGCGCCACTGGTGAACAGTTTCAGCGCCTCGGTGCGGGATAGGCGATTGTCCTCGGCAAGTATCTCGGATCCGGACACAGACTTGCCAGATACCATCCAGCTTACAGCCACCCAAGGGTTGAACGTGGCTGCCCGGAAGGCGTCGGTGGTCATGGCCAGCGGCATGCCGCTATCGACGAGCATGCGCAGACGCGGCGTCTCCAACGCCTTCTCGCGACCATATGTCCTGATGAAGCCATCGCCGTGGAGCGCCATTTTGGCGTCCAGGGCGATACCGCCCCCCAGCTTTTTCACCCGAGCGATGTTCTCCGGACTGATGGTCTCAGCGTGCTCAAGACTCCATTTCAGGCCATCGAGCGGGATCGTCTTGTTCACCTTCTCCAGCGCGTCGAGAAAGGGGGAGATGTTCTCGTTGTAGCTGACGTGCATTCGGAACGGGATGCGCCGCTGGACCAGCTTCATCACATCCTGCTCGACGAAGCGCCGCATCTTCTCGGGCTCGATGATGACCGCCGGACGGTCGAAGTTCTCATGATCGTGCACTTCCCCGCTCAGAACCTCCCCGGCACCTCGATATTCATGGCCATGTGCCAGGATGGGATGCAGGTTTTGTCCTGGACTTATCGGCGCTGTTTTTGTGATCGCCTCGATTTCCAGATCCACCATGTTCACCGGTCCGCCGTCGCCGAGTTGCAAGTCCACAAAGGGCATGCGCACATTGAGACGGTTGTCTCGCGCAAGCACGTCTACCCTCGCCTGGGCCTCCGGGTAGGGCCACCTACCGCCGTTATCAATGATCGAGGTCACGCCGAACCGGTTCAGACCGTGAATGCTATAGACCATCGAACTCACTTGTTCGTCGAACGTGGGCTGCGGCACCATGCTCTCGAGGGCGAGAAACAACCAAGTATAACCGTGGATCACACCAGTGGGATTACCGCGGCTGTCCTTTTCGAATTCGGTGTCCGGCACCTTTGGGAACCGATCGGTACCCACGCCAAGCGCCTCCATCGCCTGCTTGTTCAAGAAGGCTTGGTTATAGGCATATTGCACGATCAGGGGGCGATCGGGCACGGCGCTGCGCAATTCATCCAGCGTGGGGAAGCGGTTCTCCTCAAATTGGTAGGGTGACCAACCTCCGATCACTTTGACCCATTGGCCCTTCGGCGTACGTGCGGCCTGCTCGCTCAGCATAGTCAACGCCCGGCGCAGCGTCGGCACGCCATCCCATCGAACATTGTAGTTATAGGCCAGATCGTTGAGGACATGGATATGGGCATCAATGATGCCGGGAATGAGTGTGCGGCTGCGAGCATCAATAATCTCGGTGTTGGAGTTCTTTAGACCGAGAATGTCCACATCGGAGCCGACGGAATAAATGCGGCCATTCTTGACCGCCAAAGCCGAAGCTTCAGGCTGAACACGGCTGCCGGTGAAGATCTTTGCATTGATAACGATCAGATCGGCGCCGGGCTGTTCCTGCGTCGTTTGTGCCTGAACTACAGAGAAAGAAAAACTTGTCACAAACGCGATGAATATCTTTCTGATCATTTTATCCTCGTTCTACTGATTTTACGAAATGCGGTCATTCGGAGCCGGTGCCATGCGGATGCGCGCGATGGGCGAAGAAGTGAGTCCAAGCGCTCGCGAAAGGTCATCACTTTATTCGCATGCCGTCGTTGAAGGCCGACTTGTCGGAAGACAAAACCCTTGTGAAAACGTCCAAGTGGACAGTGCCATTGCAATTTCGGCTACGGTAGGCCATCAAACTGACACACCGTGTCGCCGAAAAGGAAACACCAATGGATATTGAGGAACTGCGCACCTTCGTGGAGGTTGCTGACGCAACCGGCGTCACACAGGCAGCGCGCCGGCTTGGCGTTTCCAAATCGCTCGTCAGCCGACGGCTTGCGCGACTTGAGCAATTCCTGGGCGTTCAGTTGCTCGCGCGAACGACGCGCGGGGCCTCCTTGACCGAAGCTGGCGCAACATTTCGCGAGCATGCGGCAAAAATCTGCAGCGAGTTTGAAGTTGCGAGGGAGGCCACTCTCCCTTCAGGAGATCTTCGCGGCCGGTTACGTGTCGCTGCGCCGCTTTCTTTTGGCCCAACACATTTTGCTCCTATCCTCTCACAAATGGCGCGCAGGCATCCGCAACTGCAAATCCTTTCTTCCTATACCGATCGTTTCGTAGATCTCGTCGGAGAGGGGTTTGACTGCGCTATTCGGCTTGGCCACCTTCAAGATTCTGTCCTAATCGCACGACGTGTCGGATCGATCTTCGGCATTCTGGTTGCGAGCCCCGAATACATAGAAGCTCACGGCGCTCCCGAAAAACCCGGCGACATCGTAGATCATCAAGTCGTCATGCGAGACGACGAGAGGTGGCAATTCATGGATGGCGATAAAATTGTTACGGTGCGTCCCCAGGGACGCTTCGTAGCTGATAGCGGAGTATCACTCGTATCTGCCGCTCTGGATGGTATTGGGATCGGCTACCTGCCGGAACCGCTTGTCGCGGATCATATTCGTTCGGGCGCACTGGTGCCAATCATGACGCGTCATCCGATTCCGCCAGCCGGCATGTTCGTCGTAAGGCCGCCCGGCCAGCATCCCTCGCGAAAGGTGAGGATCCTCACTGAAATGCTTATCGAACGTTTCGGAACCGCGGCCGTCAAGGACGGCGCGGCAGGCCTCGGTAGGCAAGGCGAATGATCAGCATGTGGGTAACGGGTCGCCGCGAATCCCGATTATACAGGAATCTGACCTGCATCAGCGATCGCGGACGCGGCCAGTCCTTCCCAACGTCACGAAATGGCTCTCTTAGTGCCGAGTTGATCAGCAACGAAAGGTGCCGCTGATGCAATAATGGCGCGGTGCTGGATGCCGATGGATGATCCACCGCTATTTCGCTGGGTAAGGCTCAACGTCTGCTGACCAATAATGCTTGGCGATATTCTGGGAGTTGCGGATGACGTTGTAGGCAGTTTCAGGGTTTCCCCCTTCGAATGTATCCGGGTCTGCGCCACACATGAGACAATACATTCGCTGGTGAACAACTGCCGCGAAATATTGCATTGCCGGCACAGCATCTTCCTGGCCGATCGCTCGCATATCCTCGGCAGCTTGTTTGGTCGCCTGTTCCAGTGCACAGGAGACCGCGGCAGCAAGAGTCTTGTCGGTGCGACTGATGACCTCGGCGATCTGGCGTTCTGCCAAAGTTTGATCAGGAGTGTTTTCGGCCATTGTTTATCTCTCCGGCAGCAGCTTGAACGGCCTGCTTCGCCTCTTGAAACAGGTGGGTGTTCTTCCGCGTTCGGCAAAATTTTCACTTTCTCAAAACATCCTGCCATTCCGCATGGCGCTCTATCTGCGCTTTCGCGAATGGGCAAAGCGGTATGATCGTGATGCCTTCGCGCCGGGCGTCCTCTACCGCCTGCCGGACCAATTGCTCGCCGATTTTTCGACCGCGCAACGCGGCAGGAACATCCGTGTGGTCGATGATGATCAGCTTTTGACCCGCACGACTGTATGTCATTTCGGCTTCGTTCCCATCAACAACGATCAGGTAGCGCCCCTCGGACATGCCATCTTCCCGTTCAACCTCTTCGCTCATCGCATTTCCTCCGTGTTTAAGGCGCCGACCCGCCCCATCCTCAGATGGTCTCCAAATTAAAGCCGATCGGCAAAAATCAATCGGGCAAGGGAATGTGCTCATCCCTGTCGTCAACCGGGAGATCGAAACGCCCCTTCCCCCAGTTCTCGGCCTGCCATTCGGCCTTGGCCTCTTCGATGCGCTCCTTGGAAGAAGCGACGAAATTCCACCAGATATAACGTGGCCCTGAAAGCGTCGCGCCACCCAGTGCCATCAGCCTTGCACCTTGGCCGCCTGCGGTTACCGTGATCCTGTCACCGGGACGGAACACCATCATCTGCGGCGCTTCGAAGTCCTGGCCGGCGATCGAGATAGAGCCTTCGACGATATATATCCCACGATCCTCGTGATCGTCGGGCATGGGCAGGCGAGCACCTGCTTCCAGCGTGATATCGGCATAGAAAGTCTCGGAAAACATCGTCGCGGGAGCGGCCTTGCCATAGGCATTTCCCAGGATAAGCCGAACCGTGACGCCACGATCCTCGATCATGGGCAGCGCCTGTGTACCATGATGTTCGAACAACGGCGCCCTATCTTCATGGCTGTCGGGAAGCGCCACCCAGGTCTGGATTCCCAGCAGGCTTTGCGGCCCGCTGCGGCCCTCTGGCGTAGTGCGCTCTGAATGCGTGACACCCCGGCCCGCGACCATCCAGTTCAGAGCTCCGGGGCGAATGATCTGGTCGGCGCCTGTGCTGTCGCGATGATGGAATTCACCGCGATAAAGATAAGTGACGGTGCCGAGGCCAATATGGGGGTGCGGTCGAACATCGATGCCCTGACCAGTCAGAAGTTCCGCAGGCCCGACCTGGTCGAAGAAGATGAACGGGCCAACCATCTGACGCTTCGGCGCGGGCAAGGCGCGCCGAACCTCAAAGCCACCGAGGTCGCGCGAACGTGGAATGATGAGGGTGTCGATCGCATCCAGGCCGACCTCTTCAGGACAGGCTGGCGCAATGGCGGGATTCCAACTCATGTGTGTTCTCCTCTTCACTGTGCAGGATAGGCGCCGCTCGCCTACCCTTTCGTTGTGCTACCGATCGGCCAAAGCCGCCACCGACACTAGAAATCGACGGCACCCGCGACTAGCTGCGGCGAATGCTACGCTGTGTTGCAGCAAGCGGAACGCGCTGTTTAAGGCATCAACTTCCGGCGCCCCAAAGATGCGCGTCAGTCTCAAAGGATTCGATCAGGAATTCCGAGAGGATCCGCACCTTTCGGGATGGATGCGGGCTGGGGGGCCGTACGACATAGACCCCGCCGACCGGTAGCGGAAAACGGGTCATGATCGGAACGAGGGCCCCTGACACGAGATAATCACGGGTGACACAATCGGGGAGCCAGGCGATGCCGAGCCCCTCGGCGGCTGCGCTCGCAAGCGCCATGCCGTTGTCGGTCCTGAAGCGGCCCTGCGGCTGCACGGTGATGATCTTTTCGCCATCCATGAATCGCCAGCTCTCCGCACCAACCAAAGCCTGGTGCGACGCGATGTCTTCCGGCGTCTCCGGCGAGCCATGCAATCTTATATAGTCCGGGCTCGCCACCAGCTTGCCGTAGATCTGGCCGACGCGTTTTGCGATCAAATTCGAATCGCGAAGAGCGCCGACACGGATTGCACAATCGAACCCGTCGACGATCAAGTCAGCGAACCGATCGCTGTAGTCGGCATGGATCTGAAGCTGCGGGTGGTGGCGCGCCATTTTGGCCAGAACCGGTGCGAAATGTACCGGGCCCGATGTCAGCGGAACTGCAATCCGGAAACGTCCACGAAGGTCACCTTCCGGCAGGATCGCCTCGCGAGCAGTGTCGATCTCGGTGCAGACCCGTGCTGCGTGGTCCCGAAACAAGACCCCTGCTTCCGTCAGACCGGCTCCGCGTGTCGTTCGAGCAAGAAGCTGGGTGCCGAGCGCACCCTCGATCCTGGTGAGGGCGCGGCTGACCATGGACTTGGAGACCCCCAGTCTACGCGCAGCCGAAGTGATGCCTCCCGAATCGGCAACCTCGACGAATACCCGCAGATCTTCGACGTCCATTTGGCATTACTCCGTTGCGACACGGTGGATACCCGTCCTATCGCGCCGCCCTGATGATCGGAGCGACCTCCGTGCCCAGAAGCTCGATCGACTGCTTCATCGCGGCCGTTTCAAGCGAAGCGGTACTCATCTGGAAGGTGATGCGCGATAGACCGCCAAGCGTTTCGTTGGCCTGCAGCATCTTGGCGGCAACAGTTTTCGGATCGCCGACCAGGAATGCACCGTCAGGACCCGCCATGATCTCGAACTGCTGTCGCGTCGGTGGCGACCAGCCGCGCTCACGACCGATCTTCGTCGTCAGATGCGCCCATCCGGGAAAGAAGGCATCCTTTGCGACCATGTCGGTCTCACCGACGAAACCCATTGCATGGACTCCCACCTTGAGTTTTTCGCGATCATGCCCGGCGCGCAGGCCACTTTCGCGATAGAGATCGACAAGGGGCCGGAAGCGCTCGAAGCTGCCACCGATGATCGCCACCATCAAGGGAAGGCCAAGTGCACCGGCGCGTGCGAAGGATTCCGGCGAACCGCCGACGCCAATCCAGACTGGAAGCCGCGATTGATGTGGACGCGGAAAGACGCCTTGCCCTTTGAGTGGCGGACGAAAGCGGCCTTCCCAGGTGATATCTCTCGTTTCGCCGAGCTTGAGAAACAGATCGAGCTTTTCGGCGAAAAGCTCGTCATAATGACGCGTATCCAGCCCGAATAACGGATAGGCCTCGACGAAGGAGCCTCGACCGACCACGAGCTCGGTACGCCCCCTGGAAATCAAGTCGAGCGTCGCGAATTCCTGGAAGACACGCACCGGATCGGCCGCGCTTAGAACCGTGACCGCGCTCGCCAACCGGATACGGGTAGTGCGGGCCGCGGCCGCGGCCAAAATGACAGTCGGAGCGGAGTCGAGAAACTCAGCCCGATGATGCTCGCCGATACCGAAGACGTCGAGCCCGACGCGATCAGCGACAACGACCTCCTCGATAAGCTCGGCCATGCGATCCGACGGTGACGGGAGCTTACCCGTTTTCGGATCAGGAAGGATGGCTGCAAAACTGTCGATACCGATTTCCATGCTTGGTCCTTAAGTTGATTGCGCGGTTCGTTGTCGTCGCTACCAGGCCGGCTTCATTTCCGCCCTCAGATTGTCGCCGTCACGGTGGTCGCAGGCGCATCTTTCGCGTCGGTGCACGGCTGGGCCAAGCGTGAACTCGCTTGAGTCGGGATGGCGAGGCTCGACTTTGGGGCCTTTACGGTGACATCAATTCGAGATTCCGCCATCCCAGTCAGCTTTTAAAGACCGGCCTGGCTGGCCGCCTGTACGGGCGTATTGAGGAGCTGCTGCTCCCACAGATAGGCGATGCCGCTACCACCGGCATGCTCGATGATGACGTCCGTCAGCGCAGCGGCAGTTTCCTCGCGAGCCCAATCGCGCTGCCATTCTGCGGCGATCGCGAGCCAGGTCATCATGTTGATGCCGGCCCCGATCATCCGCTGGATGGCGACCTGATGCGCTTCGACCGAGGTGCCACCCGATGCGTCGGTAATCACCGTAACGTCCCAGCCCTCGCCGGCAGCCTGGATAGCCGGCATCGCAACGCAGACTTCGGTCCACAGACCGGCAATGATGAGCTGCTTGCGGCCGGTGGCCTTGACCACGTCCACCACTTTCGGGTCCTGCCAGGTGTTGATGAATGTACGGTCGATCACCTCTTGTCCCGGGAAAACATTAGTGAGGTGTTTGAAGAGCAGACCACCGCGGCCGGCGATCACACTCGTCAGGATTGTAGGAACGTTGAAAACCTTTGCCGCTTTCGCAAGCGCCGTGGTGTTGTTCACGACCGCCTGCGGATCGTGGCTGTTCACGTTTGCGAGCTGATAAGGCTGATGGTCGATCATGACGAGGACGGAGTCTTCGGGACGAAGAAGTGAGTCAAGGCCGTTACGAAAGGTCATACTTACATCCTGTGTTGGCGGTTGATTGAGACAAACTGCAGGAGGGGCGAACACCCTCCGAAGCGTCGTCTGCGAAAGGACCTTGTCATTCCCAATTTCGATGCGGTAGTCATCGTTTGTGCCGAACAGTGTCGCGGAACGGGGAACGCAGCATGGACATCGAAGATCTGCGCACGTTTGTAGAGGTTGCGGATGCGGGCGGAGTGACGTCTGCTGCGCTCCGGCTGGGTGTCTCCAAATCAATGGTCAGCCGACGGCTCGTAAGGCTCGAGGCTGAGCTTGGGGTCCAGCTGCTTGCAAGGTCGACACGCGGGGCGTCCTTGACGGAAGCGGGCGCCACTTTCCGGGATTATGCCGCCAGGGTCAGCGCCGAGATCGATGTCGCCAGAGACACGATCCTGCCCGCCGGCGAACTGAGCGGCCGCCTGAGAGTTGCTGCACCCCTTTCCTTCGGACCCACCCATTTTGCATCTGTTATTGCGCAAATGGCATCTCGCCATCCGCAACTGCAGATCCAGACCAGCTATAGCGACCGTTTCGTGGACTTGATCGCGGAAGGGTTTGATTGCGCGATCCGGGTCGGTACCCTTCAGGATTCCAACCTGATTGCAAGACGCGTCGGCCCCCTCCATGGAAAATACGTCGCGAGCCCCGCCTATATCAAAGCCCATGGCTCCCCGGAAACACCGGAGGAACTCGTCACGCATCAGGCGCTTATGCAGGGGATGGAAACGTGGCAGGTGATGGACGGCGACAAGATCCTGACCATTCGCCCGCAGGGCCGTTTCAAGGCTGACAACGGGGCGGCTCTCGTCGTCGCTGCCGCGGCCGGTTTGGGTATCGCGGCCCTACCCGATGGCCTCACCCGGGACTATCTCAATTCCGGCGCGTTGGTGACGGTCATGAAAAATCATCCGCCGCCACCGGCCGGAATCTATGTCGTTCGTCCGCCGGGACAGCACCCCTCGAGAAAGGTCCGCGTCCTGACCGAAATGCTGATCGAGTGTTTCGATGATAGCGGGCAAGGAAACGAACAGCCCATCTAACGGATATAGAGCGGCAGATCGAGACGGTCCCGGAGCTGACGCGCAGGCCGGCGACTATGTCGGCAGATACTTTGAGTAGAACGCCGTCAGCCCGGGCAACCAACAGCCATTACCAAACACTACGCAAGCGCACCGCCGTCCACCGTAAGGATGGTGCCGGTAATTTGCCGGGCCGCGGGCGTTGCGAGGAAAGCGACTGCTGCCGCGACATCCTCCGGCTGGTTAAAGCGGCCAAGGGCGCTGAGACCACGCTGATAGTCGGCGAATTCCCCCGTCTCGGGATTCGCGTCGGTGTTTGTCGATCCAGGCTGGACGAGATTAACCGTTATATCTCGGGCGCCCAGTTCGCGGGCGAGGCCACGGTTGAATGCCTGGAGCGCGCCTTTGGTCATATAGTAGACAGTACCAGGCACGCCGGCTATGCGATCCGCGCCCGCTGATCCGATGGTAATGATGCGCCCGCCTTCCTTGAGGTGGGGGATGGCAGCCTTTGCGGTCAGAACAGGCCCACGCACGTTAACGGCAAGCAGCGCGTCGATGTCCTCGATCGTGAAATCTGCAATGTTGTTGTATCGCGCAATCGCCGCATTGTTGACGAGAATGTCGAGACCGCCCAGCGTGCGGACAGTTTCGTCCACTGACCGCTGGATGGCCGAGGGATCCGCGCTGTCGGCCTGTATCGCGATTGCCTTGCCCCCATTCCTTTCAATAGTCCGGAAAAGTCGCTCCGCGCTGTCGGCGGATCGCTCGTACGTTATCGCAACGTTCGCACCTTTCTCCGACAGAGCAATCGCGATCGCGGCCCCGATGCCACGCGATCCACCCGTGACGAGCGCATTCTTTCCAGCTAGTTCCTGCATGGTCGAACCCTTTCCTATTCCTGTCGCCTTGACGCCGATTTAGAGGCTCATTCCTCGCTACGGGCTGCTCCGGCAGGCTTTTTGTTGAGCCTCAAAATAGGCAGTTGCGACGCAGGCAACATTCCTGATCTTCCCAGACACTTGCCTGATCCTACCAAATCACTACATGCTGGCGTGATGTTCGACCCTGTGAAGCCATCGACACTTCTGCTGAACGCCGTCGCTCCGTTTGTTTCGGCGCATGCGGGTACAGTCGGCGTTCCTACCCCCGTTCCGCGCTTGACTATTTGGACAAGCACAAGGGCCACGTCGCCCACTCCGGCGGTGTTCGAACCCATGTTCTATGCGGTGTTGCGCGGAACCAAAGTCTTGATCATGGGCGCCAATCGGTTCGAACTGGCCACAGGCGCTTGCGCGGTATCGTCCTTTGGCCTGCCCTACAGCCACCAATTGACCGGCGCTAAGCCTAATTTCCCCTATGTCGGCATCAGCCTTCATCTTGATGCCGATATTTTGACGCGCGTCATGCTCGATATCCCCAAGCGTGAGGACCGTTGGACATGCGCAGTCGCCGCCGGCGATCTGGACGGACCCGTCGGCGACGCATTTGCTCGCCTCGTCGGGCTGCTGAAAGCGCCCGACGATATCGGTGCGTTGGCACCACACTACGAGTTTGAGCTTTATTATCGCCTGCTTCAGAGCTCGATGGGCGACACGCTGCGACAGGTCAGCCAGAGAAACGGCCGATTTCAACAACTCAAGTCGGCGGCCGATTGGCTCGCTTCCAATCATAGCGAGCCTGTCAATATTCCTGAGCTGGCGGCGGCTTCTCACATGAGCGTCACAAGCTTTCACAGGCATTTCAAGGAAGTCACCGGGTTCAGCCCACTTGCGTTTCAACGCCATATCCGTTTGCTTGAGGCGCGGAAGCTCCTTGCCGGCGGCAGCACCAATGTTTCGCGCGTGGCGTATGAGGTGGGTTATAAAAGCCCGTCGCAGTTCAGCCGCGAGTACAAGAGCATGTTCGGCAGCGCGCCGGTGGCTGATCTGGAGCGGTGAACCCAGTCGTTATCCGCTGACGGAAGAAAAAAGTCGATGGCTTCGGCGGGGACTGGAGGACATCAGTGTGTCGCGTAGTGCTGAGCGAGCACGCGGCTGGGGCGTGCCCGTGCCTGGGAGCGACGAAGTTATCTATGTCTGGTTCGATACTCTGGCGAACTATCTCAGAGGGCTCGACTACGGTTCCGACTAAACCCTGTTCTGGCGAAACTGGGCACAGCAAGGCGAACCCTCCCACTTTGTCGGCAAGGGAATTTCCAAGTTTCACGCGATTTACTGGCCTGCGATACTCCTGTCTGCCGGAGTGCTGCTCCCGTCATCGATCTTCGTTCATGGCTACGTGGAGAGGTTCTCCTCCCGCGGCAGGCAGTGGTGCGAACGAGGTCATGATTCAGCGCGGGCGCTTCCGATAACGCCTACGCGCCATCCAAAGACCGAAACCGCTATGCAACAAATTCTTGCAGCGGTTTCGCTGTTCTCTCGTCAGTCAGGACTCACACCGTCAACATCCGGAGCAGGCCTTCCAGACTTCTCTCGCCCTCCTTGGTCTGCGCTCCTGCTTTCAGTCCGCCCCGGATGAGCTTTTCGGCAGCAGGGAGTTCGAACAATCCTGCCCAGGCCTCATGCTCGCGCTGAAAGCCATCCCGCAGGTCTTCGGGAGGCAACGCCCTCTTGGCCGCGGCGATGACGCCGGTGGGCAGTGCGGCGATGTTGCGTGCCAAACGCTCGACGAAGCCGTCGAGTTCAGAAGCCGGCAGTGCCCGGTTGATCCACCCATATCGCTCCGCCGTCATAGCATCGACGAGATCGGCGGCAAGGATCACTTCAAGAGCTCGGCCACGCGTCATCCGGCTGGACAGATACTGGGTGGCTCCGCCGCCCGGCGTAATCCCCATCAACGCCTCGCATTGAGCAAGCCCTGCCAGCCCTTCCGCAGCAAACACCATGTCCGCCGCCGCGACAAACTCAGCTCCGCCGCCGCGGGCGAGCCCTGCGAGCTTGACGATCGTCACTTGTGGCTGCTGTCGTAGAAGTTCGCCAAATGCCTGGAACGGGTTGAGGCCTTCCGGAGCTTCAAGGGCGATCTCGTCGAAGGCGTGCGGTTCATCGATCAACGTCATGTCGACATGGGCAATGAAGAACTCGGGGTCCGCACTTTGGAAAACCAGCACACGGGTGTCCGGATCGTTGCGAACAGAAAGGAGAAAGTGGCGGATCTCCCTCATCAGGGGGACATCGAGAACGTTTACCGGCGGGTTGTTGATCGTGATCGTGGCAACGCCGTCTGTCCGACTAATCCGAAGCCGGCTGAAATCTGTGTCTGTCATATGTAGGTCTCTGTTCTTCGGGAACCTCTGGCGTCGCACATGCGCCATTGACCCTAAAGTATTCATCGGATACCTAGCGTCAATTACGCACCATAAGCATCCCAGGGATGCTTGAGGATACCGATGGATGAACCGACCGATGAAAATGGCCCGGTCTACCGTGCCGACTGCCCGAGCCGCGTGATCCTCGACCAGATCGCCGACAAGTGGTCGATGATGGTGCTGGCCGTGTTAAGCGAGCCCCGTCGCTTCAATGCGATCAAGCGTCGCCTCGATGGCGTGACCCAACGCGTGCTGACACAGACGCTTCGAAAGCTGGAGCGCAACGGTATGCTGACGCGCAGGATCCTGGATGGGCGTGTGCTCGGGGTTGAATATGCCTTGACACCCCTTGGCAGGTCGCTGCAAGGGCCGTTCTCAACCCTGTTCGACTGGACCGTCGAGAATATCGACGTCATCCAGGATTGTCAGCGCAGCTACGATGCGCGCGAGGATTAGGGCCGACTTGAGCGGCGGTTTACGCGCAGCCCAATTCAGCGGGTGAAATAGCATGTACGCGCGAGTCGAGGCGTGGGCCTCGTTGACGACGTTTCGGGATATCTCGATCAAAGCCACCTGCATGCTCACCGTTGATCGATGGGTGATGGCGCTGTAGCTTCCACTTCGCAATTTGGACGAACGACACAAGGATAAGGTCTCTCATGCCAACGGGTACGGTTAAATTCTTCAACGACGACAAGGGGTTCGGCTTCATAACGCCTGAGAATGGCGGCCAAGATGTATTTGTTCACGTGTCTGCCTTGCAACGCGGTGGTTCGCTCCGGGAAGGCGATAAAGTCAGCTTCGAGGTCGGACAGGATCGCAAGACCGGAAAGTCGAAAGCTGAGAACGTCTCGGTGCTCTAATCAACGGTCGTAGATTTCCCAGCCTGTCCAGGCAGGCTGGGCTTCGCGTGAAGATACCATCGCAGGCCAACGCGAAACAAGCTCGGCGAGCTTGTTCGCCACTTCTGTCATAGTATTTTCTTGGGTGCTGAGGCCGCTTCGCGAGGCCAGAAGGGGGCTGACGTTGCGGAGAGCCTCATATGTCGTGTTGTGGACGATCGGTACAAGCTGTTCGGTCGCCAGAAGTGCCGAGAGTTCTTTATCGGCAACGCCCGCTGCTGGAAGACGGCGCAGCAATGCCGGCGTCACCAGCACGATGCCGACGCGCGACTTTACCAATCCTTTGTCAATCTCTCGAAGCAAAGACGTACCGAGGGCAACGTCCTTTTCGCTAAACCAAACCGATACGCCACGTGCTTCGAGAAGATCATGCAGCATCCTGGCATCCCCCTGCCGATCGTCCCATGCATGACATAGGAAAACATCACGGAGATCGGGTAGCTCCGCTCGGACTTCGGCAGTCTGACGAATTGGCGTGAGCGCCAACACTTCTGTAGGCGTGTACAACACAGACGAACCGGCTTTCGACCATTTCGCTCGCACACGAGCTAACCCGCTGCCGCTGCTTCTTAAGGAAGATTGATAAGACGGAGAACTTGAGGGGTACGAACCATAACCGCTACTGTAACTGCTGTAGCCACCATAGCGGCTGCGGCCACGGCATGCCGGGCAGTTCGCTGCGGCACTCGCTGAGCGATGCCCTTCTGTCGGTGCTGTGCATTGGGCCATTGTAAGACCTCTCCATGATGGAATGTTGCGTTCAATTGTCCTTGATCGTTGTGCGCGGGTTGGCCTTGCCGTGCTTTGTTGTCACGAAGCGACCGGAGATGGCACTCCGATAGGTGCCTCCAGTGCTCCCGCCACCCTTCGCTTCCCGCACGGTTGGCTTGTTCTCTCGCGTGGCCTATTCGTGAACTCTCTTGAGTCCAGAGATTTTTAGCCAGGGTAAACTTACTTTGCATTGATTCATCGCAATGCTCTCCGGCGAGGCAGCGATAAGCTGTTGCGGTCGACGGCAGGCTTTGCGCGCCCTCAAACTCTGAGCTTGGCGTCCGACAGGCGCGGATGTGACGGCTTTTGGAACAGTTCGTCGGGCAGTGTGCTCACTGCTGCTGGCGTGTAAATCACATCGGCCATCCGCGCACTCAAGCTTCGATCACACCCAGGGAGGATTTGATGAGCGAATATCGGTGGCCGATATGGCTACGCTTGTTCGTCGGCATTTACGTGTTTGCGACACCCTTGATTGTGCCATGGGCGTTGCCTAGCTTGGCCATCTCCGACGTGATCGTCGTGTCACACGTCGCATTTGGTCTATTCATTACGATGGTATCTTGGCTTTCATTGGCATTTCCGAAAAATTGGCAGGCAATAATTCAGATCGGTGCAGGCTCTTGGCTCGTGGTGTGTCCATGGCTGCTACGTTTCCACGAGGAGACATTCGTTAGCTACAGCAACGTCGCCGCCGGGGCTACGATTTTTCTTCTCGCTGTTTTCAGTATCGCAACAGGCGCACTCACGCAGGATCACGAGCACTTTTAGAACAATCATCGTGTCGCCCGGCGATGCCCTGTATCCATTGTAGGCGTGGAAGCCATCCGCCGTGTGGAAGCCGCGGCGGAGATAAACCGCCGTCATATTGTCCTTGCTGATCAAAGCATTGGAGATCGGCAGCATCGGGATCGCCACAGTGCTATGCCGTGACGGCGAGCATCAGCAGCCGCCCTCCGATCATCGTTTAGATTTCAATCATGGTCCTTGATCCTACTCAACCACGAAATGCGCATATTACCGAGGCAGATGAGCGGAACCGCGTTGTCTTTGGCATCGGCTTCACCATTTCGCCCTTCATTGCGTTGCTCGCGTTCAACGACCTGGTCGGTCAAGATCAGGTTAAAATAGGCATGTTGCTCGGCTCGATCATTTCCGCGTCGTGGGCACGGCCGTGCTCCTCGAATGATCGTTGAGGCGCCTGCAGATCATTTTGCGGCGTGAGAGCGCGAATTTTTGCGCACCTTCTAAGGCGTGTCCAGCCGCACCAGAAGCATTCTGCTCTCACCACGCCATCACGGAACAGATGCCCATCAAATTCGACGGTGGAATGCTCTTTTACCCCAAGGATCGCGGGGTCACGAACCGCTCAAGGTAACCGGTACCCGCTGCAATTTCGTCCCAGCCCTCGAAGTCGAGGTCGATGATGGCGAGCGCCGTAGTTGGGAACTTCTCCCGCATGCGTCCTACTGCATCGGCCTTGCCGCCCGTTATAATAAGCGTGGCAGCACTCTCAATGCCGGGATTATGGCCAACGATGAGCAGCGTGCGGATGCCCGGGTCGACGGTCCGGATCAAATCCAGGATGCGCTCGCCCGATACCTCGTAGATATCCGCCTCGCGCTCGGAGACCGTTTTGGGAAGCGCATCGCGAACGAGCCTCCACGTTTCCTGCGCCCGGCGGGCGGGCGAAACGAGCGCAAGATCGGGAAACAGCCTTTCGCGTACCATGTAGGCTCCCATGACGGATGCTGCCTTGCAACCTCGAACTGCCAATGGTCGATCACGGTCGGCAACGGCGTTGGGCCAAGCGGATTTGGCGTGGCGCAGAAGCATGAGGCGGTGTTTCGGAACCATGGGTTCACCGTCAATTTCGCTCGAGGCCGGGCACAGGTGAGATCTCCGTTTCGTGTTGGAGCAAGGACAGTCTCCGATACGGCTTTCAGATTAGCGGATGTCGCCGGCAGGTGCAGTTATTCGGTTAGTCCGTCGGCTCAACTAGATCGTCCAGTGTTTCGACCACGGCCCGAACCACATCGGCGCGGCTGACGATGCCGACCAACACGCCATTACGCAGGATAGGAACGCGCTTGATCTGATGTTTCAGCATCAGATCGGCCAACTCAGCAAGTGAGGCTTCCTCATCACCAGATATGATCGAAGTGTGCATCATCTCGCGGACGTGCTGCTGGTTGATACGGATTTCGGCGAGAAACTCCGGTGCCAGTGCCTCGCCTTCTGCTAGCATGCGTAGCCATTGCGCTCGCTTACTTTGAAACTGCGCGCCGAAGTGGCGCATAACATCACCTTCGCTGACCAATCCAAGCAGCCGTTTATCGGCGTCGACTACAGGTACGGCAGTGACGTGATGGAGCAACATGAGCCGGGCGGCCTCAGCCACGGTCGTGTCTGGCGAGACAGTAACTAAATCCGTTGTCATTACTGACTTGGCGGGGATCGTCATATATAGGCCTCCTACGAATCCAGAAGCACGCAGAATACTTCACTGACTTGCCGAACGCCTTGACCCAGCGCAATTTGCGATGACTCGGTCGCTGCCCTTTGGAGATGATCACGCCTCAGCGGCGATGCTGTAGTCGGGTGGTTACGAATTGCACCGATGCCCTTGCTGCCGTTGGGAATAACCCACTCGACCTTTCAAGGTAGAAGAACGACCCTGAATTTTTGACGAGAGCGCTGCTGGCGATAACGCAGCAATAGTGGTCGAGAACGACAACAGGTTGGGTCGTGGTATCAGCCACCCCAACGGCCCGCACTTCACCCGTGTTCATCAAGCGATATAAATCCTCCATTGCCATTCTGGCCTGTCCACTGA
The DNA here is from genome assembly GCF_000281145.1 of Rhizobium sp. CF142. Classification (NCBI taxonomy): domain Bacteria; kingdom Pseudomonadati; phylum Pseudomonadota; class Alphaproteobacteria; order Hyphomicrobiales; family Rhizobiaceae; genus Rhizobium; species Rhizobium sp. CF142. The sequence goes on from NZ_AJWE01000129.1 coordinate 25,486, forward strand.
TGGTCCTCTTGACCCGTGAAAAATAGAGGCAGGACAACCTTTGGGAACCCCAGAGTGAGCTGTTCCAATGCCGGAGGACCAAGCGTTATTGTAAGCGACAAGCTGGGGCAGTCAGCTTTGACGCCTGAACTCTAAGCTTGATTGTGTCGGAAAACGAAAAAGCCTGCCGCGGGAGGAGGTGCGGCAGGCCTCTCGAAATATTGAACAACGGCTGGGAGGAGGATTGCCGCTGTTCTGTCAGGCGCCCCTTGGGAGGAGGAATGGGTCGCCTGCGACACGAAGCTCTGCGGGAGGAGTTGCATTGCTTCGATGCTCTAAAGATACCAGGGACTGCTCACCTCGCCAGCGCTCAGATTGCAGTGCAGCTATGCATATGTTGCAATGGAGCATCAATTCTGTGCTCATTTTTCGGTCATTATGGGCGCGACGCATTCTTCTCGGTGCTCGGCTCGAAACCGAGAACGAATTCGATCACCTTGGCGGCGGACATTTCGCACGGCTTCAGTAGCGACCTCGATCCTGCCAATCGGTAGAGGTTGAAGCTGACGATATTCGTTGCGCTAAGCTCCTCACCATAAAGCCAGGTCCGTTTGCCATCCTCCGACCATTTGACCGTCACTCCCCATCGTCGACCGCCAAAATATCCGGCGCGATAGCCATCCGGCAATTTCGCAAGCGCGTCTTCGAACGTCACTGTAACAGGTGGAAGTGTTTTGCCGCAGGCGGTCACGGTGCAAGGCATTCGTCGCAGATCCCGCAGCCATCGTCATCCATGCTCGATGCCGGACGCAACTTTCGACAGCACGGACAGGTCGTTGCATCCGACGCGCACGTCTCTTCGCGGTCCGGCGGAAAAATGTCAATGCAGACTTTCGACAGTGTATTAGCCGCGCTTCGATCCATGGCGATGCTCCACGTTGGGGTTTATACAGAGATGGTACGCCGCGAAGGCTGCACAAGCCGTCAGATCGCTGTCTGCCACAATCGAACGGCCTTCTTGACGATCTTCCCCCGACCTTGTTCATTCGTGCAATGGGCAGAGCCGCTAACGCTGTGCAGATCAGAGTTTCTATCGACGAGATCCAGCCGGAAGTCTGGCGTCGGTTAGTCCTGCCGGTTCATTGGAACCTGGAGCAGTTGCATCTCGGAATTCAGGCCGCATTCAACTAGTGGAACTATCATCTCTAGGAGTTCCGCATCGGTGGTCTGCGGTATGGCGACGTTGAGACCCTGATGGAGGATGCAACCGATGAGGATCCTCGGGTCTTCGATCAGAGCGAGGTTCGCTTGCTGGACTTCGATCAAGGTGCCGTCTTCAGCTACCACTATGATTTCGGGGATGGCTGGCGGCACACAGTTGCGGTTCAGGAGTTCTTGACGCTCGCTTCTACGCCCAAACAAGGAAGCTGCATCGCCGGCGAAAGGGCGCGACCGCCCGAAGATGTTGGTGGCGTCTCCGGTTACGAGCGGTTTCTGGAGATCATCGCCGACCGGGAAGATCCCGAATATGACGAAACCATTCGGTGGCGCGGTGGCTACTTTGATCCGGAATGGTTCGACCTTTCGATCGCGGACAAAGATCTCCGCAATGCTTTACGCTCGAACGTCAAACGGCGTCTGTATCAACCGAAACCGAAAGCCGTTCCGAAGAAATGAGTTGGGCGAGGATTCCAAATGGAACGTCTTGAACGGACACGAACCGACAGCCTTATATCTTACAGGGGCCGTCCTTTTTTCAAATGCACGTCCAGCTAACATCGCCCCGGCCCTAGAGGAATGACCACTTTGAGGCCGTAAACGGACTGGCGGCTTTGCTAGAGGGCAGTAAGAACAGCTGACACCGCAGACCGGCTGGCAAGCCTCGTAGCCAAGCGCGGCGATCAACGCCGTCGCTATCGCAATTCTGTGCTCATGCCTCGGCGATCATTGCTATCGAGACTTTCATGTCCGGAATGCGCACAGGCATCTTGGCGCCCTGTCGGGCAGGTGGATTGCGTGGAAACCACTTAAGCCATTCCTCATTGGCACCTGCGAAGTCCTCCTCGTCGGCCACGATCAGCGTCGCACTGACCGCCTTCTCCAAACCGCTCCCTGCGGCTTCCAGAATAGCGGAGATGTTGCGAAGACATTGTTCGACCTGGGCCTGCACCGGCCCCTTCACAACCTGCCCTGTTAACGGGTCGATCGGCGCAGTCCCTGACACGAAAACCAATGCTGCGGCCTTGAGGGCTTGGCTGTAGGAAGCTGGTTTATGGAACACGACCGGGTACGGCTTCAGGGACTTTGCTGCCTGGACCTGACGCGGATATGTCAATTCCGGTCGGTGCCATTTTGAGCTGGATGCTGGTTTCGATAAAAAAGACCTTTGCGTCATGGCATCTGATCTGGACACATCGGAGGGTTCGAACAGGTGACCGTCAACCATCCCACCATCGTCAAGGCCCACCTTCCTTCGATCTTGTCCGACGCTCAGGCTATGGCCGCGAGTAGCCTTGCCTCAGCATCAAGGAGTTCATCAACCACAGTCTGATCAACGTCGTCGATACCGATGCGCCCTTCCAGGTGGATCATCTCGGCTTTCCTTCCCAGTTTATACGCTGAAGACCGTGTGACTTTAGGAGAGCGACCTCATAACGGGATGGCTCAACAGTTCTCAGGCGTTCTCGTGAGCAGGCGCTGGCGAGGGATGAAAAGAACATCGTCGAGCATGTCATCCCGCGAGCAACGGTAGAGGTCGGCCGCTGACCGCCATGCTCGGGCAGCAGTGCCGCGACGACAACCCGACTGGTGGCATATCCGCGGAGTCTTTCCCAAATAGGCGTCGCGATGGTGAGTACAGCCCGCCCGTTCCCCGCGTTCAAGGTTGAAGGTTCAGCAACGTCAGGCCGCTTATTGATTGTTCGACGTTTCGCGCTAATTGGCCAGGATGACAAATAAAAAAGTCGTTTCCACAAAACGCTACAGCAAAGCAGAAACAACCCACGTCGAGTCGCAGACGCTTATCGTGGCGCAAAAAATCGCACGAGATAAGAAAACTTCACGGCTTCGCGACTTGCGTCTGTCCAGGGATGCCGAAATCGCCGCCAACGGACCCGTGCCAGCCGTAAAGGCGAAGAAGCAAACGACAAAGGCCGCGTAAGATGCCTCCTCACCATTGTGGTGGGCGCTGTGACGCATTCTTGCCCGCGGTTCATGCCGCGACTATCTGAAAAACGAGGGAACTATGGCCGGATGCACCCTGCTTCGGCTCGGCCTAGTGATCGATCAAGCAGCGAACGCTGCCGGCAGCCAAACTCTAAGTGACCCGTCAAGTCGCTGCGCTTCTTAATTCAACGGGTGAAGAGCAAGTTATTGTCAATGACGTATTTGCGTTGGTTCCGGCGACGGATGGCCCATCAACGGACCAAGGTTCTGGTCTCGAAATAGCGCCACTACCAGCGCTTTCATTGGAACAAAAATGATCGAAATCAAAGCGTCATAGAAAACCAGGCATTAGGACTCACTCAGCATCGGCGACAGCTGGACTTTTTGATTTCGTCAGGCAACCCCAGGAGCGACCTATGAACGATCTCGCAAGAATACCAGTCCCGCTGAGCCAGGAGGAACTGCGAAAGATCGATGCATGGTGGCGAGCTGCAAACTATCTGAACGTCGGGCAGATCTATCTTTCTGCCAATCCATTGCTGCGCGAGAAACTCTCGGTCAAGCACGTCAAGCCGAGACTATTGGGACATTGGGGCACGTCGCCCGGCCTGAACCTGATCTATGTGCATCTGAACCGGCTGATCAGGAAATACGACCTCAACACGATTTATATGGCCGGCCCTGGTCACGGCGGGCCAGCAATGATCGCCAACGTTTACCTTGAGGGCAGCTACACCGAATTCTATCCCGAGGTAACCCAGGACGAGACCGGGATGCTCCGGCTCTTCCGGCAGTTCTCGACACCGGGCGGGGTTCCGAGCCATGTGAGTGTTCCAACGCCCGGATCCATTCACGAGGGCGGCGAGCTCGGCTATGTGCTGGTGCATGCCTTCGGGGCGGTGATGGACAATCCAGATCTAATCGTGACAGCCGTCGTCGGCGATGGGGAATCGGAAACGGGTCCTCTGGCGGGAAGCTGGAAAAGCATCGATTTCATCAATCCGGCCCGTGACGGCGCCGTACTGCCGATCCTGCATCTCAACGGCTATAAGATCTCCGGGCCGACAGTCTGGGCCCGCCACAGCGATACGGACCTGGCAAAGTTCTTCGAAGGACAGGGTTATGCGCCCTACTTTGTCGAAGGCGACGTGCCTGAGACGGTGCACCAGGATTTTGCCGAGGTTCTCGAGACGGCGATCGGCAACATCCGGGCGATTCAGACATCGGCGCGCACCGGCGGCGTCGATAAGCGGCCGCTCTGGCCGGTGATCGTCTTGCGCACGCCGAAAGGCTGGACCGGCCCGAAGGTCGTCGACGGCCTCCCGATCGAGGGCACGTTCCGCGCCCATCAGGTTCCGGTATCCGAGGTGCTCACCAAACCCGAACACTTGCAGATCCTCGAAGACTGGATGCGCAGCTATAGGCCGGAAGAGCTCTTCGACGAGAACGGGGCTTTCCGTGCTGAATACGCCGAACTTGCACCCGCCGGCGAGCGTCGAATGGGATCGAATCCCAATGCCAATGGCGGCAAGCTGACGGTGCCGTTGAACCTGCCGGATTTCAATGCGTACGCGGTAAAATTCGAACGGCGCGCGCGAGACAGACTGGGGTCGACCGCGGTTCTTGGCGAATATCTACGCGATATTTATACAAGCAATCCGGACAATTTCCGCTTGTTTTGCCCTGATGAAACCAACTCGAACCGACTCGGGGCCGTGTTTGAGGTTTCAGACCGCTGCCTGGTCAGCAATATCGTGCCTGGTGATGATCATGTATCGCATGACGGTCGCGTCATGGAAGTGCTGAGCGAGCATTGCTGCCACGGATGGCTGGAAGGCTATACGCTGACAGGTCGTCATGGTCTCTTTGCCACGTACGAGGCTTTTGCCATGATCGTCGACTCCATGTCGATGCAGCATGGAAAGTGGATGGAGCACGCCAAGCGTGTGCCGTGGCGTGCGGATATTCCGTCGCTGAACTATCTGCTCACCTCGACCTGCTGGAGGAACGATCACAATGGCTTCAGCCATCAGGGGCCAGGGTTCATCGACACAATCATTCATCGCAAGCCGGCTGTCGCCCGCGTCTACCTTCCACCGGACGCGAACTGCCTTCTATCTGTTGCAGACCATTGTTTCAAAAGCCGGAACTACCTCAATCTGATCGTCATCGATAAACAGCCGCAACTGCAATGGCTGACAATGGAGGAGGCAAGGGCCCACTGCGCCAAGGGTGCCGGTGTCTGGGATATGTACAGCAACCAACCTGCGGAGCCGGACGTCGTGCTGGCCTGTGCTGGTGACATCCCGACGCAGGAAACGATCGCCGCCGCCTGGATGCTGCGCCAGCATGCGCCTGATCTGAAAGTGCGCGTCGTCAACGTCGTGGATCTGATGCGGCTCTGCCCGGCAGACCGCCATCCGCATGGCATGAGCGATACCGACTTTACAGAGATATTCACGACGACGGCGCCCGTCATCTTTGCCTTCCATGGATATCCCGGTGTCATCCATGATCTCCTGCATGGCAGGGAGGCGCATGATCGCTTTCATGTTCGGGGCTATCTCGAAGAAGGCACGACCACCACGCCCTTCGACATGGTCGTCCTCAACAAGATCAGCCGGCTGCATCTTTGCCTGGATGTCCTGCGCTATGTGCCCGGCATGCTGTTGAACAATGCCGCGCTCGCCGCGCACTGCACGGGACTGCTTCGGGAACACGATATCTACATTCGCAAACATTTCGACGATTTGCCTGAAATCAAGGAATGGATCTGGTCGGAGTGATAAAACTCAATCCAGAGCAAACAAACGGAAACACCATGTCGTCGGGGGACGCCCGGGACAGGCCTGGCAGGGTGGTCGCTATCCGCGGCGCAGTGATCGATATTGCTTTTGAAGCCGGGCATCTTCCCGCGATCGAAGAGGCCGTGGTCATTGAAGATGCCGTGCAGAAAACCGTGGTCGCCGAAGTTCAGGCCCATGTTGATCAGTCAACCGTTCGCGCCATTGCGCTTCAGGCGACGACGGGCTTGAAGCGTGGGGACGTCGTGCGCCCATCCGGAAGCCCGGTGACCGTTCCGGTGGGAGACGCCGTATTGGGACGGCTTATCGACGTCGTCGGGCGGATCGGTGACAGCCTTGGCGACCTGCCAGCCGACACCCTGCGCCGGCCCATTCACCGACCACCCCCTCCCCTCTCTGCCCAGACAGGGGCATCGGACCTGTTCGCGACAGGCATCAAGGTCATCGATCTGTTGGCGCCGATGGCCCAAGGCGGCAAAGCAGCCATGTTTGGCGGAGCGGGCGTTGGAAAGACCGTGCTTGTCATGGAACTCATCCACGCCATGGTCGCAAGTTATGAGGGGATATCGGTATTCGCAGGCGTCGGCGAACGCTCGCGTGAGGGCCACGAGATGCTGCTCGACATGTCGGGCTCAGGTGTCCTTGGTCGGACATCGCTCGTCTATGGCCAGATGAATGAACCCCCTGGTGCGCGTTGGCGGGTGCCCATGACTGCACTGACCATCGCAGAATTTTTTCGCGATGAGCAGCATAAGAATGTTCTGCTGCTCATGGATAACGTCTTTCGCTTTGTTCAGGCGGGAGCTGAGGTTTCCGGTCTTTTGGGGCGTCTGCCATCCCGAGTCGGCTATCAACCGACCCTTGCGAGTGAAGTGGCCGCACTTCAGGAACGGATCGCGTCAGTGGGGGGCGTTTCGATTACGGCGATTGAAGCGGTCTATGTTCCGGCTGACGATTTCACGGACCCGGCCGTCACCACCATTGCAGCACATGTCGACAGCATGGTCGTGCTGTCGCGTGGAATGGCCGCTGAGGGCATGTATCCGGCCGTCGATCCCATCGCCTCCTCCTCGATCCTGCTCGATCCGCTCGTGGTTGGCGAAGAACATGCGCGTGTAGCCATGGAGGTCCGCCAGACGATCGAACATTATCGCGAGCTTCAGGACGTCATTTCCCTGCTTGGCGTCGAGGAGCTTGGGAGCGAAGACCGGCAGATCGTTCAGCGCGCGCGCCGGCTTCAGCGATTTCTGACGCAACCCTTCACCGTCACGGAGGCCTTTACCGGTGTTCCAGGGCGCTCCGTTTCCGTGGTGGATACGATCGCGGGCTGCAAGGCTATCATGGCGGGAACTTGCGACGGCTGGCAGGAAAGCTCGCTCTATATGATCGGGACCCTTGAGGAAGCGCGCCAGAAGGAGGAGGCTGCTTTGAAACCTGCAGCATCAGTGGCGGGCGTCAAATGATAGGCAAATTGCATCTCACGATCACAACGCCCACGACCGTCCTTGTCGATGCCGCCGAGGTGACGTCTGTTCGCGCTGAAGATGACAGTGGCGGCTTCGGTATCCTGGCGGGACATGCCAATTTGCTGACGGTCCTCTCCGCCTCCGTCCTGCGGTGGCGGGATCTTACCGGAAAAGAACGCTACTGCGCCCAAAGCGGCGGTGTGCTGACTGTCGCAGATGGAAGCCGCGTCCTCGTTGCCTGCCGCCAGGGAACATGTGGGGAAGTGCTCTCGAAACTGCAGGACGAGGTTCTCTTGATGCGCGCAGCCGCCGTCGAATCCGACCGAAAGTCCCGCGTCGAGCAGACCCGCCTTCATGCAAACGCTGTCAGGCAGCTCATGCGTTTCATGCGACCGGACGCAGCTGCTGCCGGCCCTCTCTCAGAAAGGGGCCTCCGCCGGTGATCACTCCTCCTGATCCGCAAAAAGAAGATAAGTTGGCCAATGCCGCCCGGCGTTCTGCCGACCGCGCAAAGGCGAGCCTGGAAAATCCTGAGCCGTCGCTCGGCGCCCGTCTCGGTCAGATCGGTGTGCTTGGCTGGACGATTGTCGTGCCGACATTGCTCGCCCTCGCACTTAGCCGCTGGCTGGACCGTGAGTTTGCAACCGGTATCTTCTTTTCCGCACCGCTCATCATCATCGGTGTGATCTTTGGATTCTGGTCTGCATGGAAATGGATGCGTCTGCCATGACGGATGCACTCTCTTTGATGACAGCTGCAACGGCGGTTCACGTTGTTCTTGGATTTGCCTTCGGGACACTGCTGGGCGCCGTCTATTTCCAAAGCCTCTGGTGGAACGTTCAGTTGTTGGCCGGCGGCGGTGCATGGCGGGCAATCGGCCTGCATCTTCTTCGCTTTGGCGTTCTGACGGCGTCGCTCTATGCCGCGTCCAGATATGGAGCTGTCGTCCTTATATCTGCAGCGTTCGGAATTATCATTGCGCGGTCTTTCGTGCTGCGGCGTGTACGGAGCCTGCAATGAAATCACCGCTTGCGCTCGATCCTCTCTTTAACGCTGGCCCTGTGCCAATCACCATGCCTGTCATCGTCACCTGGGCGATCATGATTGTTGTCGTCGGATTGGCTTTCCTGGCAACACGACGTCTCAGCCTTCAACCGTCACGATCTCAGGCTGCCCTGGAAGTGCTCGTCGACGCGATCGACGGTCAGATCCAGGATACCATGCAGGTCGATCCCCGGCCCTATCGGGCGCTGATCGGTTCGATATTCATCTACGTGCTTGTTGCGAACTGGTCTTCGCTTATTCCCAGCATAGAGCCGCCGACGGCTCATATCGAGACGGATGCAGCACTCTCATTGGTCGTTCTCGGCGCCACCATCTTTTACGGATTAAGGACACGCGGCGTCGCCGGATATCTGAAGACCTTCGCTGAGCCCAGTTGGGTGATGATCCCGCTCAACATCATTGAGCAGATTACGCGAACCTTTTCGCTCATCGTGCGCCTGTTCGGCAACATCATGAGCGGCGTCTTTGTCGTCGGCATCGTCCTGTCTCTGGCCGGTCTCCTGGTTCCGATCCCGCTGATGGCGCTGGACCTGCTGACCGGAGCGGTACAGGCCTACATCTTTGCGGTGCTCGCGACCGTGTTTATCGGAGCAGCCGTCGGTGAACGCCCGAAAGCCTCCCCACCTTCGAAGGAGAAAAGCAGACCATGAACGTGATCGGTATCGTCAGTATACTCGCCGCCGCCCTTGCCGTATCGTTCGGGGCGATCGGCCCGGCGCTCGCGGAAGGACGTGCCGTGGCCGCGGCGATGGATGCGATCGCCCGGCAGCCCGAGGCGGCCGGGACCATTTCCAGGACGCTTTTCGTCGGCCTGGCGATGATCGAGACCATGGCGATCTATTGCCTGGTCATCGCCTTGCTTGTCCTCTTCGCCAATCCGTTTGTCGGTTGAGACCGGCGCTCAGATGCACATCGACTGGTGGACAATTGGACTGCAGACGATCAACGTCGTCGTTCTGATCTGGTTATTGAAGCGCTTTCTACTTCAGCCCGTGGCGGCGGTCATTGATGCGCGCAAAGCGGCGGCAGAAAAGCTCTTGAACGAGGCGCAAGCGGCGAAATCGGAAGCCGAGGAAGCCAAGATCAAGGCGCAGGCAGAGGTCTTACGCCTCGGCGAAACACAGGCTGACGTTCTGGCAAAGGCAAATCAACAGGCTGAAGCCGCCAAGTCGGCACTGCTTGACGATGCCCGCACACAGACCGATGCATTGCGAAAACTTGCCGAGATCGATATTGCGCGATCGCAAGCCGAGGCACGCAAGGCGGATGCTGTCCATGCCAAGACACTGGCGGTGACTATTGCGGTCAAGCTGTTCTCCAGGCTGCCGGATGAGGCCAAAATCACGGGCTTCATCGACGGTATGGCCCGGGTACTGGCCGACCTGCCGGAGGCCGAGCGGCAATCAATCACCGAGGCGATGCCGTTGGCGATAAAGGCGCCTCGACCGATGACAATGGCAGAAATGCAAGCATGCACGGCAAAGCTATCTGAATCGCTCGGCAAACCTGTGACCCTTGACGTTGCGGTCGAGCCCGATCTGATCGCCGGTCTTGAAATCGATACGCCTCATGCGCTCGTTCGCAACAGTTTTCGCGCCGATCTAGACCGTATTGCCCTGGAGTTGAGCCGAGATGACAACGATTGATATCGACGACAAGCCTCTCTGGTTCCAACGTGGCAAAGACGCCATTGCGCGCGCGGCACTCGCACCGGAAGGCGAAGCGATCGGACGCATCGAGCATATTGCCGACGGAATAGCCCGGGTTTCGGGTCTGCCGGATACGCGATTGAACGAGCTGTTGCGGTTCGATGGCGGTCGCACCGGGTTTGCGCTCACACTTGATATCGATAGCATCAATACCGTACTCCTCGATGATGGTGCGGCCATCCAGGCGGGCTCTCAGGTAACCGGGACCGGAGAAGTCGTGCGCGTGCCCGTTGGACCGGGACTTCTGGGGCGGGTCGTCGATCCCCTCGGGCGTCCGCTTGATCGCGATGAGGCCGTCGTCGCCGCGGACTACCACGCAGTCGAGCGCCCGGCGCCTGCAATCATCGAGCGTGATCTCGTATCTCGTCCCATGGAGACGGGTATACTTGTGTTCGATGCTCTGTTCGCACTTGGCCGCGGTCAGCGCGAATTGATCATCGGCGATCGCGCCACCGGAAAGACGTCGATCGCAATCGACACCATCATCAACCAAAAACATTCCGACGTGATCTGCGTCTATGTCGCCATCGGCCAACGGGCGACAGCCGTCGAACGCGTCATCGAGGCCGTTCGCCAACATGGCGCTCCGGAAAGGTGCATATTCATCGTCGCTTCGCCGGCAGCCTCGGCGGGCCTGCAGTGGATTGCCCCCTTCACCGGATTTACCATCGCCGAATATTTCCGCGACCGCGGCGGCCATGCGTTGATCGTGGTCGACGATCTTTCCAAGCATGCGGCAACACACCGGGAACTGGCCTTGTTGACGCACGAATCTCCCGGACGGGAAGCTTATCCGGGGGATATTTTCTATCTGCACGCACGCCTGCTGGAGCGCGCTGCGATGCTGTCGCCAGCTCTCGGCGGCGGCTCTTTGACGGCATTGCCGATCGCCGAAACGGATGCCGGCAATCTTTCCGCTTATATTCCGACAAACCTCATCTCCATCACGGACGGGCAGATTGTGCTGGATTCGCACCTTTTCGCCGCGAACCAGCGACCCGCGGTCAATGTTGGCCTGAGCGTCAGCCGCGTTGGAGGCAAGGCACAGCATCCAGCGCTGCGGCAGGTCTCCGGACGCATTCGCCTCGATTATTCCCAGTTTCTGGAACTGGAGATGTTTACAAGGTTTGGCGGGATTTCGGACACGCGGGTCAAGGCTCAGATGGATCGGGGCGAGCACATTCGAATGCTGCTGACGCAGCCGCGGTTTTCGACGCTCAGAACGGCCGACCAGATCGCGCTCCTTGCCGCGCTGGAGGAAGGCATTTTCGATCAAATGTCGATTGCAGCCATCGCGATCGTACGCAGCCGCATCAGATCCTTTCTCGATACGGCTGGCGCAGATATCATCGCTGCAATCAACGCCGGTCGAAAATTGGATCCTCCGCTGCTCTTGCGGCTCGTTGAGCTGGTTCGATCCCTTGCCGCCGAAGTCAGCAACGACACGGCAAAGCCTGAGGGTGCATCATGACGGATCGGCTGAGCGACGTCGAAGCCCGCATTGGTTCCGTGCAGCAGCTTTCGTCGGTGGTTGGCGCCATGCGCGGTATTGCCGCCGCCCGGTCGCGCGAAGCACGACAGCAACTTGACGGCATCCGCTCTTATTCTCAGGTGATTGCGTCGGCGATCGGCGAGGCACTGGCCTTGTTGCAGGGCGGTCGCGCAACCTATTCGGTGACGGGCTCACAAGGACGGCAAGCCGTTATCGCGCTCTGCGCTGAACAGGGATTTGCGGGTAATTTCAACGAGCGCGTGCTCGACGCCGCGTTGGCGGTGGCTGACCCTGCTGCTGTTCAAGAGGCCGAACTGCTGGTCATCGGCGATCGAGGCCTGATGATCGCCGGCGAACGCGGATTAAAGATAGCGTGGTCGATGCCGATGATTGCCCATGTCGATCAGGCTGCAGATCTCACCAATGCAATGGTCGAAGCGCTCTATGCGAGACTGGACGCCGGAAGCATCGAGCAGGTCACGATCGTCCATGCAGCTCCTGGCCATGCTGAAGACTTCCAGGTTCTGACCAGGCGATTGGTGCCCTTCGACTACCAGCGGTTCGCGATTGCGCCCGGCACGGCGGCTCCTCTCATCACTCTTCCAGGCGAGGTTTTGGTGCAACGGCTCACAGAGGAATATATTTATGCGGAATTGTTCGAAGCTGTGATCCTCTCATTTGCCGCCGAAAACGAAGCAAGAACACGGGCAATGATCGCAGCCCGGACCAATGTGTCGAAAACCCTCGATGAACTTGTGGCCCGATCGCGGCAATTGCGTCAGGAAGAAATCACCAACGAGATTGTCGAACTGGCCAGCGGCGCGCAAAGCGCCACCTTCTGGCGACTGGACGTCTAATGGCGATCGACGCAAAAACACCTCGCTAATCGGACAGTTCCGCATATGGGTCACTTGAACCGATCTCCCCGCTATTCCAATCACGTAGGGTAGCCGCGCGTTTCCTAAGTTCTGGTTATCCGTAGCGGTTCCGTGTCACGCCATAATTGCCGGAGCCGGGTCTCTATAATCTTCCTGCTTCGTCAGCATGGCCCATATATTCCGCGCCATTTTGTTTGCCAGTGCGATAGCCACCAGCATCTTCGGCTTCTTTGCGAGCATCCGTGAAAGCCACGATCCATGCACTGGCGGTTTGCGACCCGCCCAACTTACGCAGGTCATCGCACCGATGATCAGAAGTCTGCGAATGTCGGCCTGTCCGGCCTTCGATACCCGGCCGAGTCGTTCCTTTCCGCCCGACGAAAATTGTCGGGGAACGAGACCAAGCCAGGCTGCGAAATCTCGGCCGCACCGGAAATTCTCCATCGCTGGCGCGAAGGCTTATACCGCCAGTGCGACCAGCGGACCCACGCCAGGCATCGTTTGAAGTCGATGCGCGATTCCGCTCTGCCGAGACAGGTCCACGAGCTTCTTGGCCTTCTCCTTAATCCGGGCTGTCTTCTCGTCTATCTGAGCCAGAAGATCACGGCACTCCTCCCGCACGAGTTCAGGCAGGTCGATCTCAGCCCTCTCAACGATCGCTTCAATGCGCTGGATGTGAGCAATGCCCTGTGGAATGGCTTGGCCATATTCATAGAGAACAGCACGCAAAGCGTTCACCAATTCCGTTCGCTGGCGGACAATCCGCTCGCGCGCCCGAAACAGAACCGCCCGAGCTTGCTGATCCGCAGTTTTGGGCGGGACGAAACGCATCTCGGGCTGACGGGCCGCGATGACGATTGCTTCAGCATCGGCGGCGTCGTTCTTCTGGCGCTTCACGAAAGGGCGGACATATTGCGGAGCGATCAGCCTGACCTCGTGCCCCACTTTGACCAACTCACGAGCCCAGTAATGAGCGCTACCGCAGGCTTCCATAATCACAATCGCTGGCGGCTGTTCCGATAGGAAGCGGAGAAACTGTCCTCGTGACAGTTTCTTTCGATACCGTACTTCGCCCGCCATCGTTGCTGGACCGTCGGGCCGCGCCAAGCGCTGGTCCCTCGTCCGCACCGCCATCCGCCGCTCGCGAAACGGCACGTTATCAGAGTTCACTTCGAGCGTCAGGATGGCAAAAGGCTTCCGGCCATACGGCGATCTCTGGCCGCTGTGGCGGTTGATTCAGTCTTCCTCATCGTGGAAATCGCGGCGAAGGCTGCGCCTGCGCCCGAATTCCCGCTCCTCTTCTTCCGTCACAAAGGTTTCGGCTTCCGGAGCCCATGGCTCCTCCTCGTCGGGATAGCCGGACTCCAAGAAAGTCTCGGCCTCGATATAGGCCCGGGCTTCTGGGCGCAGTTCGACCTCGAGGACGTGCACGGCGACCTGTCCGGAATATTCCCTTATCGGCTCGGCATAGGCATAGCTTGCCCAAGGGAAAAGCGTTGCCATGACCCCGTGGAGATTGGTCGCGCGAAGATGATAGTCGACCTGCAGGTCCGGCTCTTCCTCCGGGCCTTCGCCGATATAAATACGGAGATTGCAGAAAGTCGGCGTCGCGTCGCCCCACTCGTCCCACAGAAAGAAAGCTGTCTGATCCTGCATCGCCTCCATCAGAGCGCGATCGAGCGCAAATACGGAACGCAGCAGCGATTCCTCATCCGAGGGGGTGGCCTCTTCGAAACCGAGCCTGGCAGCAGCGTTGAGAAGGTTGGTCGGCGGGATGGCGATCGACCACTCTGCGTCCGTTTCCTCCAGTCGCCCCTTCTCCACCATTTGCCATAACGTCAGGCCGGTATGGTTATCGACGACGATCACACAGACGGGCAATGAATGCTTCGTCCAATAATCCAGATGTCTCTTCTCTCCGTGGTGGATGTAGTCGCCACCAGGCTCTGCCTGGAACGACATCGATCTGATTTGCAGCGGCAGGAATCTGCCTGTCGGCAGGCCTTGGTCGAGGATTTCCGCGCGTGCGTCGATGCCGATGCCGGATTCAGGCAACCGGCGAAAGGCCCATTTGAAATCGCGAACGAAGATTTTCTCGACCGCGTCGATCGCAAGCCGCACGGTCGGGTCGGTCTCATATCTGCTCGGCCTCCTTATGTGCTGCAAGCGCGAGGGCAATGTTGGCGAAAATATTCGGCTTCGAAGGAAGACGAAGACTTTGATTGCCGCCGTTGTCACGGCGGCAAGCTGAGCACCTATTGCGATGAGTCTGGCCTGGAAGAGTCGAAACACTGAAGTATTGCCGTCACGAAGCGCCGGCTCCCCTGTTCACACGGTCGAGCAATGCAAGCAGGCCTTTGAGAATATCGATCGGCGAAGGCGGGCAGCCCGGAATATGCAGATCGACCGGCACGACCTTCGAAACGCCGCCGACGACTGCGTAACTTCCGGCAAAGAGGCCGCCGTCGCGGGCGCATCCGCCGAGTGCGACCACCCATTTGGGACCGGGCGTGGCATTGTAGGTCCGCTCAAGGGCTTCCCGCATGTTGCTGGTCACAGGTCCGGTCACCAGCAACACATCGGCGTGCCGCGGCGAAGCGACGAAACGGATACCGAAACGCTCTATGTCGTAGAAGGCGTTGCTGAGCGCATGCATTTCCAGTTCGCAGCCGTTGCAGGAGCCGGCGTCGACGGCGCGGATCGACAGGCTGCGTCCAAGCCGCCGGCGGGCAGCCTTGTCGATGGCGATAGCGAGCTCCTCCATCGCCGCGTCGGCCTGGAAAGGCGCCGGTTCCGTCAGCGGTGGCAGGATAAGACTTTCGAAGAGCAGCTTGCGCATGACAGCCTTCCTTCAGAGATCGTGCCCGGAATAAGAGCAATTGAACGACTTGTTGCAGAGCGGGAAGTCGGCGACGATATTGCCCTCGATCGCCGCTTCCAGCAGCGGCCACTGGAACCAGGAGGGATCGCGCAGATGGCAACGATCGATCCTGCTTCCGGAACTCAGCCGCAGCCAGACCAGCACATCGCCGCGAAAGCCCTCGACCAGCGCCACGCCTTCCCGGCTTTCGCCGGTGAAAGGGATATCGGTGACGATCGGACCGGCCGGAAGCCGGTCGAGAATCTGCCCGACGAGCGACAGGCTCTGATCGACCTCGCGAATGCGAATCCAGATGCGGGCATTGACGTCACCTTCCTTGAGCAGCGGAACGTCGAAAGCCAGTTCGTCGTAGGGAGGATAGGAAAGGACATGCCGGGCATCGAAGCTGCGGCCGGATGCCCGCCCGATGTAGCCGCCCGCGCCGTAGTGCCGGGCTAGCGCGGCGGTGAGGCTGCCTGTCCCGACTGTGCGATCCTGAAGCGAGGTGGTGTTGTCATAGAATTCCACCAATGCCGGAAAGGTCCGGCGGATATCGGCAAGCAGGTTACGCAAGCCGGCCGCTCCGTCATCGCTCAGATCGGCCATGACCCCGCCGGGCATGATAAGGTCGCGCATGAGCCGGTGGCCGAAGGCCGCATCGGCGGTGCGCAGCACGCGTTCGCGCAGCACGCCGCAATGGGTGAGCATCAGGGGGAAGGCGGCGTCGTTGCAGATGGCGCCGATATCGCCGAGATGATTGGCAAGCCGCTCCAGCTCGGCCATGAGCGCCCGCAGCCAGACTGCGCGGGTCGGGACTTCGAGGCCCAGCGCAGCCTCCGCCGCCCGCGAAAAGGCATAGGCGTAGGCGACCGTGCTGTCGCCGGATGTGCGCCCGGCGAGTTGCACGCCACGGATCAGGTTGGCACCGGCCATCAGCGCTTCGATCCCCTTGTGGACATAGCCGAGCCGCTCTTCGAGGCGAACGACGGTCTCGCCGTTTGCCGTGAAGCGGAAATGCCCCGGTTCAATGATGCCTGCGTGCACCGGACCGACGGGAATCTGATGGAGGTGCTCCCCTTCGGCGCCAAGGAAGGCGTAAGGTGCCGCGTCCTGTGCATGCTGCGAGGGACTGTCCGCTAGCGGAAAACGCCGGTCCCATTGGCCATGGTCGAGCCAGTGCCGGTCATCCGGCAGACCTTGCGGATCTAGCCCGGCAAGATCGCGGATCGTCCGTTCCATGCGCATGGCAGGCGGATGGTATCTTGCGACGGACGGATAACGATCCTCCAGGCCTTCCAAGCTAAGAATGCCAATCGCACCAGCCGTCTCATCGAGCAGGGCCATATGGACGGCACGCCCCTCGCCCCAATAGCCGAGCAGGGTCAACTGCCCTTCCGCAAGCTGTGTCGCGGCAACCTCCCAAGTCGCCGGATCGACAACGGCGCGCGGCCATGGACTGTGGTGAGGAACCAACTGGCCTTTCCGAAGAAGATCGCTCAGCATCGACATGTCCGCTCTCCCATCACCGCAGAAGATTTGCGATATGCTGGAACCAGGCGACCAGCGGCGGCGGCAGGTAGATGCCGGCGCCGAGCACCAGCGCCAGATGGGCATACATCGGCATGTAGGATGCCTCTGACGGCTTGGTGCTGCCACGCGGCTGGCCGAAAGCGGCGCCTGTCAGCCGGAGTAAGAGGGCCCCGGAAGCGACCAACAGACCGAACACGAGCAGGATGGCAAGCAACGGTTGCTTCGCGAAAGCCGAGCTGACGATCAGGAATTCGCTCATGAAGACCCCGGCCGGCGGCAGGCCGACGATGGCAACGACACCGGTTACCAACCCCCAACCGAGCGCCGGATGCGTTTCGGTCAGGCCGCGGATGGCAGAGAGGCGCTGTGTCCCCTTGATCTGGGCGATATGGCCGACGGCGAAGAAGATCGCCGATTTGGTCAGCGAATGCATGACCATATGCAGCAAACCGGCAAAATTGGCGAGCGGCCCGCCGAGCCCGAAGGCAAAGACGATAATGCCCATGTGCTCGATCGAGGAATAGGCAAAGAAGCGTTTGATATCGCGGCGGCGGTAGAGCATGAAGGCGGCAAAGTTCAACGAAGCGAGCCCCATCGTCATCATCAATGGCCCCGGCGCGATCGCCTCCGGACTGGCGGCAAGCAATATCTTGAACCGCAGTACGGCATAGAGCGCAACGTTCAGCAGCAGGCCGGAAAGCACGGCCGAAATCGGCGTTGGACCTTCCGCATGTGCATCGGGAAGCCAGGCATGCAGAGGCGCCAGGCCGACCTTGGTGCCGTAGCCGAGCAGCAGAAAGATGAAGGCGACATTGAGAAGCGCCGGATCGAAGGCTGCAGCATGATCCACCAGGATGGTCCAGACCATGGCGTCATAGCCCTCGCCGACGACTGGCTGTGCGGCCAGATACACAAGGATGGTGCCAAAGAGCGCAAAGGCAATGCCGACGCTTCCGAGAATGAAATATTTCCACGCGGCTTCGAGCGCTTCATGGGTGCGGTAGATGCCGACCATCAGCACCGTCGTCAGCGTGGCGATCTCGACGGCAACCCACATCAGCCCGATGTTGTTCGACACGAAGGCGAGGTTCATGCCGAACATCATGATCTGGTACATCGCGTGATAGAACCGCAGGTTCGCGGGCGTCAGGCGGTCCGTCTCAAGTTCATGGGCGATGTAGCTGGCGCTGAAGAGGCTTGTGGTGAAGCCGACGAAGGTATTGAGGACGATGAAGACGATGTTGAGATCGTCGACGAGCAGATACCGCCCCGGCGCGGGCCGTTCGGTGACGAACAGCGAAAGCGCGGCAAGCAGGGTAAGCAGGCTTGCCGCAACATTCAGGCGTGCCGTCATGCGATAGCCGGGCAAGAGTGCCAGAAGGGCTGCCGCTGCGACCGGGATCAGCAGGATGGCAGCGACCGCATCGAAGGGCAGGACGAAGGAAGAAACGTTCATTTCCGCCGTCTCCCCTTGAAGTCGTCGAGCGCGCGCACATCGATAGTGTCGAACCGTTCACGGATGCGGAACAGAAACACGCCGATGACGATGAAGGCGACGAGGATGGAGAAGGCGACGCTGATTTCGACCACCAGCGGCATGCCCCTGGCGCCGGTCGCCGCAAGCACCAGGCCGTTTTCCAGCGACATGAAGCCGACGACCTGGCTGACGGCGTTGCGGCGCGTCACCATCACTAGCAGCCCGAGCAGCAGGACCGACAATGCGAAGGCAAGGTCTTCACGCGCCAGGGGATTGGCTTGCGGCGTGACACGCAGCATCACCACCATCGCCAAAGCGACAAGGCCGATGCCGGCAAGCATGGTGGGGCCGATACCGACGACGGTCTCGATCTCGCGGTGAATGCCGAGCTGGCGGATCATGCGGTGAAGCACCACCGGGATGACGATGACCTTGAAGAGCAGAGCGATCACCGCCGTGACATAGAGATGCGGCGCATCCTGGATAAAGGCCTGCCATGCCACCGACAGGGTCAGCAGCAGCGAGTGCAGCGCGAACACGTTGAGCAATGCATAGAGGCGATCCTGGTAGAGCATCATCATGCTGACGACGACCAGACCGCCGGCAAGCAGATGGGCGATGTCGAAGGAGAGACCGTTCATCACAGGCTCCTCGAAACGAAGCGCAGAAGGACGGCAAGCAGACCGAGCATGAGCGCCGCGCCCAGGAATTCCGGCACGCGGAAGACCCTCATCTTCGCGGTTGCGGTTTCAAACACGGCAAGCAGCACGCCGCCAACCGCCAGCTTGGCGAGATAGGTGAAAATGCCGATCAGGTAGGCGGCAGGCCCCTCCCCGAAAGCCGCGAGCTTCCACGGCACGAACATGCAGGCGATCAGGGAGACATAAAGAAGCAGCTTGAGGGATGCGGCCAGTTCGATCATGGCGAGATGGCGGCCGGAATATTCGAGCACCATGGCCTCGTGCACCATGGTCAGTTCGAGATGGGTGGCCGGATTGTCGACGGGGATGCGGGCATTCTCGGCGATCGCGACGATGATCAGCGCAACGAGAGCAATCGCCAGCGAAACGCGCAACCCCACCTCCGGAGAGGTCATGAAGACGGCGATGGTCGAAAGCTGAGTCGATCCGGCGACAAGCGCGAGCGTAAAGATGATCAGCAGCATCGACGGCTCGGCAAGGGTCGCGATCATCATCTCGCGGCTCGATCCGATGCCACCGAAGCTGGTGCCGACATCCATGCCGGCGAGCGCCAGGAAGAAACGCGCGCTGCCGAGCAGGGCGATGATGGCGATCAGGTCGGCGGTCCAGCTGAAGATCAGTCCCGTGGCGAAGGTCGGGATGATCGCCGCTGCAACCCAGGTCATGGCAAAGATCAGATAGGGGGCCACACGGAACAGCCATGAAGCATTCCCGGCCAGCACGACCTCCTTGCGCAGAAGCCGCGACAGGTCACGGTAAGGCTGAATGAGGGGGGGCCCCCGGCGGCGCAGCAATCGTGCCTTCGTCTTGCGGATAAAGCCGGTCAACAGCGGCGCAAGCAGCACGACGAGCACCATCTGGAAAATCTGAGCGAAGAGAGCCGAGATCACGACCATAGCGCCAGCACCAGAAGCAGGAATACCAACGCCAGGAAGACCAGGCTGAGATAGCGCCTGATCGTCAGAAACTGCAGATGGTTAAGCTTTTCGGCGGTGTAGCCAACCGCCCCCGCAATCGGCAGATAGAGCCCCTCCCAGATGAAATCATGTGTCTCGACGCCAAAATGCGCGGGCCGTGTATCTCCAGGCGCCGGCATGTAGACTCGTTCGCGTGCGTGGAAAACCAGCGTCCCGAAGACGCGCCGGATGGGCTGGGCGAAGCTGCCGGCCGTATATTGGGCCGCCGGACTGGGCTCGGGGAAGCCGCAGTCCCAGGCCGGCGCCCGGCGCAGCGCTCGCGACGCGAAACGGTGGATGAGATAGGCCGTCAACGCTGCCGAAAAGAGCGTGAAAAGAAAGACCAGCAGACCGTTGTAGGAACTGCGGCTTTCGACGATCGGCACGATCGATAGCCATGGAATATCCGTCTGTACCGGCATCCGCTCGCCGATCAGCGAAAGCGTCACCGGCGCCAGCCAGTCGATAACGACACCCGGCAGGATGCCGGCAACAAGGCACAGGACTGCCAGGGCGAACATCGCAGCAAGCGAGAAGCGGTCGACCTCCAGCGCATGTTCGGCGGCGGCGGTTCGCGGACGGCTGAGGAAGCTGACGCCGAACGCCTTGACGAAACAGGTGGCCGCAAGTGCCGCCGAAAAGGCAAGCAGTCCGCCCACGGCCGGCACCATGATCTTCAGCCCCCATTGCGGCAGGTCGGGGCTTTGCAGAACGGCCTGGAACGCCAGCCACTCGGAAACGAAGCCGTTGAACGGCGGCAACGCCGAAATCGCCACGCAACCGATCAGGAATGCGAAGCTGGTGAACGGCATGCGATGGATGAGGCCGCCCAGTCTCTCCATGTTGCGCTCGCCCGTTGCCGTCAGCACCGCGCCGGCGCCGAAGAACAGAAGGCTCTTGAAGAGCGAGTGATTGAGGACGTGGAACAGAGCGGCCGTGAATGCCAGCGCCGCAGCCAGCCCCATGCCGTTTGCCGAAAAGGCGAGCGCAAGCCCGAGACTGATGAAGATGACACCGATATTCTCGATCGTGCTGTAGGCAAGCAGCCGTTTGAGATCGTTCTCCATTGTTGCGTGCAGGATGCCGAGCACGGCCGTCCCGCCACCGACCGTGAGGACGACGACGCCCGACCACCACGCCGGCGCGTCGAGCAGATCGAAGACCACTCGGATGAAGCCATAGACCGCGACCTTGGTCATGACGCCGCTCATGAGCGCCGAGACATGGCTCGGCGCTGCCGGATGCGCCAGGGGCAGCCAGGCATGCAAGGGAACGAGACCGGCTTTCGAGCCGGCGCCGAAGAGCAGCAGGATAAGCGTGATGGCGGCGACAAACGGCGTGTGCATATGCCCGGCAGCACGCATGGCTGCGAAGCCGTAGTTGCCCTCCGGGCCTGCCAGCAGACCGAAAGCAAGCACCAGGACGAGCGTACCGAGGCTTGCCATGACGATATAGAGATAGCCGGCCTTCCGGCTGTCGATATCACGATGATTGGCCATTACCAGCGCCCATGATGCGAGGGACATGAACTCCCAGGAAATGAGGAAGGTAAAGGCGTCGTCGGCCAGGATCACGAGGTTCATGCCGGCGAGAAAGGCAGGGAAGAACGGCAGCACGCGATGCTGGGCATGCTCGTGACGGCCGTAACCGAGGGCATAGAGGCTGGAAAGGGCGCCGCCGAGATTGACAACCGCGAGAAAGAAGGCGGCAAGCGCATCGAGCCGGTAACGGCTTCCGAGCCACGGCAAGCCGATCGGAAGAACCAGCGTCGGAGCCGGCGTATCGGAGATCGCCCCGGCGAGATGCACCAGCGCGGTCGCAAAGGCGGTCGCCGAAACGACGAGGCACGATCCGTATATGATCCGCGTCGCGTAGTTCGACCGCGCGATGAAGACCGCAACAACCGCGATCGCAAGCAGCGCCGCCGCGTACCACAGCATGGCGGAAACAGGCGTCATGGGCGTGTCCTCGCGCCACGCGCGGACCCGGATGATCCTTTCGCTCCGCCATCGGAAGGCTTAGCCTTCGCCTTGAGCCGGACCCCTCGCCCGCCCTCTTCGCTCACAGCCCCTTCGTTGATCAGCTCGATGCCGGCGCCATCGAACGCCGCCAGCAGCCGCATCAGCGAATCGACATTGCCACGCACGACGTCGGCGCTCGCTTCCATGCGCTGGATTGTCGGCACCGAAATTCCCGCCAGATCGGCCAGCCGACGCTGGTCGATGCCGAGAAGGGCCCGGGCGGCCCGCATCTGAGCGGCAGTAATCACGATCAAACCATCGTTTATCTTGCGCAGGCCCTGATATTTGCCGGATATGATCTACTTATTGATGTTTTAAATCAAGATTTCGATGCGTCATCTTCGTTCGATGCAGATCTTTGGCTTGTGAGGACGTCGCACCAGGGAGTAAGGATGAGCCTCATCATCGACCCAGGAGAGATCGACGTCCGAGAGCGCCTCTGCCGTCAGCGGCCGCAACTCTGGACGATGGGTCCGCCTCAAAACGTGGTGGCAGATCAGATCCCCGGTCGTTGAGCCCTTTGAAAGTAGCGTGCAAGGCGTACCCCTCCTCCAGGCGATCCTGATGCGGTCGCGCCGATAGTTCGGACAAATGCTCGTAAGACAAGGCTCTCATCGTAACGAAAAGATCGATCTCAGCTTGGCGGCTTCGCTTGCTGCGATCGCCGGTGCGCTCAACGCCTCGGCGTTCTATGCCGTTGGCTTCTTCTCCGCCAACATGACCGGCAACGTGTCAACGCTCTCCGATCACCTTGCCGTCAGCCAATTTCTTTCTGCCCTGTTTTACGGCGGTATCGTCGTCTCCTTCGTTCTGGGCGCGGCAGTATCGACGCTGATCGTCAAGGAAGGCCGCCGCCGCAACATGCATGCCATCTATGCCTACAGCATCCTCACCGAGGCGGCACTACTTGCCATTCTCGGCTGCGCGGATCTCTGGCTGCTCTCCACCTGGCGCGTGCCGGTCCTCATCCTGGGGCTTGCCTTCCTGATGGGCGTGCAAAATGCCGTCGTTACCCGCATCTCCGATGCGCGTGTGCGCACCACCCACGTTCCCGGCATGGCCACCGATCTCGGCATCGAACTCGGGACCGCCTTTGACATCTTGCTTGGACGCGAGCCGACGGCAGAAGCCCGGCGCGACCAGACCAAGCTCCGGCTGCATCTCTATACGATCACCTCGTTCCTGGCGGGCGGCATTCTCGGCGTGATCATCTATCGCGCCATCGGCGGCTACCTCCTCATTCTCGCCGCAGGCCTCCTAACCGCGATAGCGCTAGATGCCATCCGACGCGCGAGACGCACACCGGCCCTTCCAAGCGAGATTCCGGCAAGAATGGGGCCGTAAAACTCCAGCGAATTCACAGGAATCAGTTTTCGGGTTAATCTAGGCGTTGGTGCAGCGATCGCAGTGTAAGTCGATTTCTGTCTCTGAAGTCCTGGCTATGCGGTAGCTTTTCTGCATCGGACGGATTTCGGGCGGGCGCATGCGAGCATCCGGTTCAGGACGCCGCAGCCAATGGCCACTTCGGTCTGCTGTGCTGCGAACGAGCGTGCCCTCAGCCGGGTGCCGATGATCGATTTGTACCGGCCGATCGCGTTCTCCACCAGCGATCGCTTGCCATAGCTGGTATCGACTTGCCACTTAATCCGGCCATCGGCGTCGATGGCCGCGATATGTTGGTTTCGTTGATCGGTGGGATCGCTGGCTGGCTGTTCCACCGCATTGGCACGTGGCGGAATTACCACCGTAGCGCCGGGGCTGTGCCTGATAACAGCCTCATAGGGGGGATTCCCATCATAAGCGCCATCGGTCGTGAACTGCCCGATCGGCATCTCTATCTGGTCAAGCAGCGGCTCCACCTGAGAAGCGTCGCCGGCATCCTGATCCGTCATGACCTGTGCGATGATCCCGCCGCTGTCGGCATCCAGCGCCAGATGCAGTTTACGCCAGTTGCGACGGGATCTGGCGCCGTGCTTTTCCTCCAGCCATTGGCCCGCACCGTAGATCTGCAACCCTGAACTATCGATGAGGACGTGGACGGGCCCCTTGTCGGGGACACGAGAAAACTGCCGCTTGTTCGGCGCTCTCGGGTTGCTTGCCCTTCGGCTCAACGTCGTATGATCGGGAACGGCCAGATCCAGCCCCATCAGCTTGAGCACCGAAGCCATAAAGACTTCCGTCTGTCGCAGCCTCAGGCCAAACACCAATCCCAGCGTCAAAGCAGTCTCTATCGCCAGATCGGAATAGCGCGGCTGACCGCCGCGTGTTGTTCGCTTCGGCGCCTGCCAGGACGATACTACTTGCGGCGAGATCCAAAGCGTCAGGCTGCCTCGCCGACGAAGACCGGCCTCATATTCCGGCCAGTTCGTCAGCTTGAACTTCATCTTGTCGATGCGATGGCGGCGAGAGGCGTTGTGTTTGAAGGGCATCGTCGGGCAGACCAGTTATGAGACTGGAACAGCACCTAAGCCGCTGCGATTAACGATCCCTGCACCAACGCC
>NZ_AJWE01000130.1:0-107772 GCF_000281145.1 Rhizobium sp. CF142
GGCTGCCATGGCGGCGGCCGAGCCGACCTCGCCCTGACAGCCGACTTCCGCGCCCGAGATCGAGGCATTGTGCTTGATGATGCCGCCGATCGCAGCTGCGGTCAGCAGATAGTCGTGAATGCCCTTCCGGTCCCAGTCTTCGTGGAAATGCTCGTAGTAGCGGATCGTCGCGGGAATGACGCCCGCAGCGCCATTGGTCGGCGCCGTCACGACGCGCCCGCCGGCAGCATTCTCCTCGTTGACCGCCATCGCGTAGACACTGAGCCAGTCGTTGGCGAGCAGCGGGTTGACGCGGTTGCTGCGCCATTCTTCCTGCAGCTTGTCGTGAATATGCTTGGCCCGGCGCCTGACGTTGAGCCCGCCGGGCATGATGCCCTCGACCTTGAGCCCGCGCTCGATACAAGAGCGCATCGCTTCCCAGATGCGGTCGAGACCGGAATCCAGCTCCTCGCGGCTGCGTTGGCTTTCCTCATTGGCGCGCTTCATCTGCGCGATCGACAGGCCGGAACGTTCTGCCATTTCCAGCATCTGCTTGGCACTGGCGAAGGGGTAAGGCACCCTGTAAGTGCCTTGCGACGCCTTCTTGCGCGCCCGCATCTGCTCCAGCTCCGTATCGGTGACAACGAAGCCGCCGCCGACGGAATAATAGATGCGCTTGACGAGAAGCCGACCGTCCTTGTCATAGGCGGAGAAGCTCATGCCGTTGGCGTGACCCGGCAGCGGCTGCTTCTTGTCGAAGATCAGATCAGTTTTCGGCTGGAACTGGTAGGCTGAATGCCCCTCGGGCGTGATCCGGCCACTCTTTTCCACCCCATCGATGATCGCATCCATGCGATCGGGGTCGACCTTGTCGGGCGCCTCGCCCATCAGGCCGAGGATGACCGCCCTGCCCGTTCCATGGCCGATCCCTGTATGGGCAAGCGAACCGTGCAGGCTGACCTTGATGGCGGCCACCTGCGCGCCGGTGGTAGGACGCGGCCATTCGTTGGACAGGATGAGCTCAAGGAACCGGTTGGCAGCCGTCATCGGCCCCATCGTATGCGAGCTCGACGGCCCGACACCGATCTTGAACACATCGAATACCGAAAGAAACATGGCAGCGCCTTTTAAATTTCATGATGCAGACTATGCGAGTCCGGTTCCGCATCCGCGTGGCGGACCGACATCGCCTTGAACCGGTGCGACATCCGGCCGGACACTAATTCGAAGCGGCCCATCTTGCTAGTCATTCTCATCTTGCCGGTCATTGCAGCAATCGCATGCATATGTAGAGTGGCCACGTTTGATGCGGGAAATGAATCACTGATGATGACGACGGCGGATTATGTCGCGCTTGCCTTCTTTATCTCTATCTGGATGGGCTATTCGTGGCTGTTGCACGGCCAGACCTTCTTCGGGCGCACGAGCCTGACCCATGCCATGGCGGAGCGGCGGCGTGAATGGATATATAATTCCCTGCGCCGCGATTTGAAGATGATCGACACCCAGATCATGGCCGGGCTGCAGAATGGCACTGCTTTTTTCGCTTCCACATCCATTTTCGCGATCGGCAGCTGCTTCGCCTTGCTTGGCGCCACGGAAAAGGTGGATGCGGTCTTCGCCGACCTGCCTTTCGTCTTCCATAGCGGCCACGCCGTCTTCGAAATGAAGGTCGGCGGCCTTGCAGCCCTTTTCGGCTACGCTTTCTTCAAGTTCGGCTGGTCCTACCGCCTCTTCAATTATTGCACCATTCTCTTCGGCGGCATTCCGATGGTGCATGACACGGAGAAGGACATCATTGCCGCCGAGCGGGCTGCGGAGCGTGTCATCCGCATGAACGTCATCGCCGGCAGCCATTTCAACGAGGGTCTCAGAGCGATCTTCCTGTCGATCGGCTATCTCGGCTGGTTCATTAACCCCTATGTTTTCATGGGTACGACATCAATCGTGGTTTTCGTCCTCACCCGCCGGCAATTCTTTTCGGAAGCGCGCCTTGCCATCATGGACGCAAACCTGCCACCAAATCTCCACCTTTCTCCTGTTCAGCGCAACAAGCCGTCAGCGAGTGACGGTGACGAGCTGTCCGAGGGATTGTGAATGATAGTGTCGGCAACGGAAGCGGCGGCTGACGCAAAACCGCCGCGTATAGGCCTTGTGGATACGGTGCGTGGCGCGGCGCTCATTGCCATGGCCACTTACCATTTCAGCTGGGATCTGGAGTTCATGGGCTACCTTACGCCCGGAACGGCCGAGAGTGGCTGGCTGAAGATCTATGCCCGGGCGATCGCCACCACCTTCCTCTTCATCGTTGGTGTCAGTCTGGTCCTCTCCAGCCGGCCGGACATTCGCTGGCCTTCCTTCTGGAAGCGTTTCGCCATGATCGCCGGCGCGGCCGTGGTGATATCGGCAGCGACAGCCTATTTCGTGCCCGGCGGATGGATCTATTTCGGCATCCTGCATTCCATCGCGGTTCTGAGCCTGATCGGTGTGGTCTTCCTGCGCCTGCCCTTGCCCGTGACCCTGCTCGTCGCGCTGGCGCTGTTCGTGGCCTGGATCGCCGATGCCTTCGTGATGCCCGGTGTGCTGGATTCGCACCTGTTCGACCCGAAATATCTGGCCTGGATCGGCTTTGCGGCCACGCCAGACCGGTCGAACGATTTTGTGCCGCTCTTCCCCTGGGCAACGCCCTTCTTCCTCGGCATGGGCCTCGCGCGTCTTTCCTTCCGCACGAACCTGCCGCGGAAGCTGGCATCATTGGGCACGGGTGGAACATGGCTCGCGCGCCTTGGCCGCCACAGCCTCACCTTCTACCTCATCCACCAACCGGTGCTGATCGCCATCGCCTATGGCCTGACCTTCATCGTCGCGCCGCCAAAGCCCGATCCGGCCGCGACCTATCTGCGCCAATGCAACACGTCCTGCTCGGTCGAGCAGGGCGAAGCGCTCTGCCGCAGCTTCTGCCAGTGCACGCTCGATCAGTTGCAGGCGCAGCAACTCTTCACGCCGTTCCAGGCCGGCGAGGTCAAGGCGGATGATGAGCGGATCATGGCGCTTGCCAGCCAGTGCAGCGCCGAAATAGAGCCCGCGCCGCAGACGCAGCCCGAGCCCCAACAGTGATCAAGCAATAATCAGGTCGTGACGCCGATTTCGGCGAGGCGGCCGAGGCAGGCCTCTTCGATATTGTCGAGCTCTGTGATCGTCTCGTCGATATCCTTGCGCTTCTGGCGCAGGTCTTCGCGCTTCTCGTCCACGCGCTTCATCAGAAGCTTGAGCTGGCCGAGCTCGCCCGGCGGCTCCTTGTAGACCTGAATGATTTCGCGGATTTCGGCAATGGTGAAGCCGATGCGCCGGCCGCGCAGGATTTCCTGAATGAGGCGCCGGTCGGCGGGCCGGAACAACCGGGTGCGTCCGCGGCGCTCCGGATGGATCAAACCCTCGTCTTCGTAGAAGCGAAGCGTTCGCGTCGACACTCCGAATTCGCGCGTCAGCTCCGTTATGGTATAATACTTGTTCACTAGCATCTCATCCCCGTCATCGACCCGGCATAATATTGACTTTTACGTAATAGTCAATTTCGGCATCTGTTCAGATGCCGAACCACCATGTCGCGAGGCCGAGAAAGGCGAAGAAGCCGGTACAGTCGGTGACGGTCGTGACGAACACGGACGAGGCGATCGCCGGGTCCGCCCCCATCTTGTCGAGCAGCAGCGGCAGCAGGATGCCGGCAAGCGCCGCCGCAATCAGATTGATGATCATTGCCGCTCCGATGACGGCGCCGAGCTGGTAATTGTGGAACCAGGTGCCGGCGATCATGCCCAGCAGCAAGGCGAAGAGCATTCCGTTCAGGATGCCGACCCCCGCCTCTCTGCGGATGATGCGGCCGGCATTGTAGATATCGAGGTCGCGGGTCGCGAGCGCACGCACCGTCACGGTCATGGTCTGTGTGCCCGCATTGCCGCCCATGGAGGCGACGATCGGCATCAGCACCGCAAGCGCGATCATCTTCTCGATCGAGCCGTCGAACAGCCCGATGACGCTGGCAGACAGCATCGCCGTGCCGAGATTGATCAGCAGCCACAGGAAGCGCGAACGCACGGTCGAGATCACGTTATCTGACAGTTCTTCGTCGCCGACACCGCCGAGGCGCTTGATGTCCTCGTCCGCCTCTTCATGGATCACGTCGACCACGTCATCGATGGTGAGCACGCCGACGAGCCGTTCGTTTTCGTCGACGACGGCGGCGGAGAGAAGGTCATACTGTTCGAAGAGTTGGGCCGCCTCTTCCTGGTCCATCTCGGCGGGGATCGGATGGTTTGTTTCCCGCATGATGGTTTCGATCTTCATCTGCCGCTTGGTGCGCAGGATCTGGTCGAGATCGACCGCGCCGAGCAGCTTGAAGGTCGGGTCGATGACGAAGATCTGCGAGAAGGAATAGGGCAGATCCTCTTCGTCGCGCATATAGTCGATCGTCTGCCCGACCGTCCAGAATGGCGGCACGGCGACGAATTCCGTCTGCATGCGGCGGCCGGCCGAGCTTTCGGGATAGTCGAGCGCGCGGCGAAGGCGGACCCGCTCCGTGAACGGCAGCTGCGCGAGGATCTCTTCCCGGTCTTCCTGGTCGAGGTCTTCAAGAATGTAGACGGCGTCGTCCGAATCCAGTTCGCCGATGGCCGCCGCAATCTGCTCGTTCGGCAATTGGTCGACGATCTCGCGGCGGATCGTCTCGTCCACCTCGGTCAGCGCCGTCATGTCGAAATCGTCGCCGAGCAAGCGCACCAGCGCCAGGCGCTGATCCGGCTGCAGCGATTCCAAGAGGTCGCCTATTTCCGATTCGTGCAGGCGCGCGACATTCTGGCGCAAAAACAGCGTGTCGCGGTCGGCGATGGCCGCACCCAGACGCGCCAGGAAATCGCTGCGCACATTGCCGTCTTCGTTATAGATATCGACGTCTTCGTCGGTCGGACGTTTGCGATTGCGGTCTTCCGTGTCGGTCGTCGTCATATGCCGCCCTCGCATCTCAATTTGATTTCAAAGACTAACGAGCCGCATTCGAGAATGTCGGCTGAAAATGCATTGTCAACAAGCGGATAAGCGAATTCCGCCCTGCCCTTGTGCCGCCGGAATCCTCATTGACCAGCTAGCCGAAAGCATTTCTGCCGTAAAGCGCAAACCTATGCTTTCTGATGACAATGCCTGCGGTCGGTTATAGTTTCCGCTGCCATTTGCCGAAAGGAAGCTTAACTGTGCCGATCCGCTCGATTCTCCGCTATCCGCATCCCGGCCTGAAGACGGTCTGTGCGCCCGTGACGGTGTTCGATTCGGCCCTGTCGCAGCTGGCCGACGATCTGCTGCTGACGATGCATGCAGCCCCCGGCGTCGGCATAACCGCCGCCCATATCGGCGTCTTCCAGCGTCTGACGGTGCTGGAGCTCGACAAGGCGGACGGCGTGCGCATCTACGCCAATCCCGAGATCACGTGGTTTTCGGATGAGACGATGGTTCACATGGAAGGCAGCGTCTCCATGCCCGGCGCAACGGACGAGGTCTCGCGCCCGAAGGCAATTAGGTTCCGCTATCAGGATCTGGATGGCCATCAGCAAGAAGAAGAGGCATCGGATTTCCTCTCCATCTGTATCCAGCATGAAGTCGACCAGCTCGACGGCATTTTCTGGCTGCAGCGCCTGTCACGGCTGAAGCGTGATCGGTTGATCAGGAAATGGGAAAAGACGAAAAGCTGAGAGCCGCGCCACTATCGGGCGAACCAACGGCACCCTTCCGGCGTTTGTCTTGCAGAATGAAAACCGGAAGGAGACGGAAATGCCCGGTACCAATGACAAGTCCTCGCTTTCCCGCGAAGAGGATTACCGCGACTTCGAAGCGCGCAATCTGGACGACGGCTGGCCCTATGCCGACGGAAGCGGCGCCAAAGCTGCCGGTAGCGAAAACCGCGCCTATGGCGAAACCTCGGCCAATTTCGACCGTGACCGCAACAGCGGCTTCCGCATCGATGGCACGGACGAGGACGGCAATGAAAACCGCCTGAAGGATTCGCTTGAGCCTCATACAATCGACCGCGACGAGAGTGACGATCTCGAAGCCCGCGTGACCGAGACTCTGGAGAATATCCCCGACGTGGATATCGACAGTGTGGAAGTCCACGCCGACGGCCATACCGTGACGCTGGAGGGTTCCGTCGAAACAATCGGCATCGCCCGCAAGGTAGAGCTCGCCGCCCTGTCGGTGGATGGTGTTCGTCGCGTGCGCAACCGGCTGCAGATGACAGGTGTCGATGCCCACATCCCGAACGAGGATTAAGGCCGAAAAACACAAAGTTGCCGCATTTGAAAACCGGAAAGCGACCTGCTTTCCGGTTTTTGTGTCTCTAAAATTACAAATAGTTAATCAATTAAAGATTGCAGGATTGTCATGTTGGCGAAAGCCCTGACATCTCAGGTGATTAACTGTGCCGGCTAAGGTAACGAACCCCTCAAGAGCATTGACAAATATGTGATTTCATTTGGACAAAACGTCGCAAGATGGCTGTCATCATTCTCACAAAATTGCCCGAATTGGGGAGCGGACTCGATCTTGCCGAGGGTTGGTTTTGCGTTGTTGAATTCAACAACAGATTGAGGAGATAGACCCATGCGCATGAAATTCGCCGTCGCCGCCACCGTGTTTGCCGTCAGCATGGCAAGTGCCGCTTTCGCGCAGCCGAAATTTATGGACGATTATTCCAACAATGGTGATGGCCTCTACCAGACGCCGGTCGCGCCGGCAAAGCCCGTCCACTACCCGACGCATGTGGCCCCCCCGGCCTATTCCAGCGACTATACGAATGACAGCGACGGCTTCGCGCCGGCCGCGATGGCCAAGCCCGCGAAAGTCGACAATACCGCGACCGCCAGCATCAAGCCGCTTCCGGATTGCCACAGCATGATTGGCCCGAAGGGCTCGCACCAGAAAGGTGCCGATAGCGGTGCAAGCCGCACAGAGGCATGCCGCGCAATGCATTGACATGATCTAAGAAAGGGCCGGTTTCCGGCCCTTTTCCTTGTAAATTCAACGTCCCTCGCCACGTAATCCACACCTCCGACAAGCTTTTAAAAAAAACTGTCACATCGCGCTTGTGTCCGTCTGAGGCTTTTGCTACATGCTGCCTCGCCGACGCAAATCGGCTCTACCACGATGCGGTCGTGGCGGAATTGGTAGACGCGCAGCGTTGAGGTCGCTGTGGGGCAACCCGTGGAAGTTCGAGTCTTCTCGACCGCACCAAAGAAACCCGCTCCGGCGGGTTTTTTCTTTTTTGGCCATAGGCTTAGTTCTCCGGTCCTGATGTCCTTGCCGCAAGACGTAGCGCGCGACAGCCCCTCCCGCCGATACCGCCCCTCGTGGATATCACAGCAAAACCTGCTGGCACCGGCTGATTGCGCCTGTGATATGGCTGCCCGGCGCAAAGGGCGATTGAATCGCTCTGCGCCTGCGTCCATATAGAAGCCCGCGCCCGCCCTCTCCATTTGCGGATAGCGCCAAGGACTGCCATGCTACGCACCGATCTCGATTTCTCCATGCTCCCCAAACTTGGCTCGCGCCCCGTTCGCTGGCGCATCGCCGATGGGCTCGTTCCCTATCAGGAAGCGGTGGAGACGATGGAACGGGAAGTGGCTGATATTGCAGATGGCGGCGACGAACTCGTCTGGCTGCTGGAGCATCCGCCGCTTTATACGGCCGGCACCAGCGCCGATGCGAAGGATCTCGTCCAGCCGGATCGTTTTCCGGTCTTTGCCACCGGCCGCGGTGGCGAGTATACCTATCACGGCCCCGGCCAGCGGGTGGCCTATGTCATGCTCGATCTCAAACGTCGCCGGCAGGATGTGCGTGCCTTCGTCGCAGCACTGGAAGAGGTCATCATCCGCACGCTCGATTCGATGAATGTGCGCGGTGAACGCCGCGAAGATCGCGTCGGCGTCTGGGTCCGCCGGCCGGAGAGACCCTTGCTGCCTGACGGCACCATGGCGGAAGACAAGATTGCGGCACTCGGCATCCGCCTGCGCAAATGGGTGACCTTCCACGGCCTGTCGCTCAACGTCGATCCCGATCTCGATCATTTCAGTGGCATCATACCCTGCGGTATCTCGGCCTATGGCGTCACCAGCCTCGTCGATCTTGGCCTGCCGGTCATGATGACCGATGCTGATATCCGCTTGCGCGCCGCCTTCGAAGAAATCTTCGGCGAAACCGTCAACGATACCGCACACTGTCCCTGATTGCCGTCCTTGATTGCCCAGGCTTCCTGTGGTTGATGACATCATCCGCAAGAAGCAGCCATCATGTCCGAATCTCCCTCCGCACAGAATCCGCTCCAGGGCATGGCCATCATGGCCGGTGCCATGGCCATCCTGCCGACAATGGATGCGATCGCCAAATATATGGCGACCTTCGAGGGCATGTCGCCCGGACAGGTGACTTTCTACCGCTTCTTCTTCCAGCTCGTCTGCACGCTGCCGATCCTCTTTGCCATGTTCGGCACGCGGGCTCTGTCGGCCAAGCGCCCGTGGATGAACCTGCTGCGCGGCGCGCTGCATGGTGCGGCGAGCCTGCTCTTCTTCGTCGCGGTCAAATACATGCCGCTCGCAGATGTCTTCGCCATCTATTTCGTCGAGCCTTTTATGCTGACGGCGCTTTCTGCGCTTTTCTTGGGAGATAAGGTCGGCTGGCGGCGCTGGATGGCAATCGTCGTCGGTTTCGGCGGCGCCATGATCGTCATCCAGCCGAGCTATGAGATCTTCGGCCTGAAGGCACTGCTGCCAGTCTTCTGCGCCTTCCTCTTCTCGCTCTATCTCTTCCTCAATCGCGCCATCGGCGAGGCGGATTCGCCGCTAACCATGCAGACCATGTCCGGCATTGGCGGCACGATCTTCATGGCGGGCGCAATGTTTGTCGGAAGTAGCCTCGGCAATGCCGACTTCACGCCCTCCCTGCCCGCCTCCTGGCTCGGCCTCCTCCTGCTGCTGATCCTCGGCACGATCTCGGGCTATGCGCACATGCTGGTCGTTAAGGCTTTCCGTCTGGCGCCGCTCTCGCTGCTCGCGCCGTTCCAGTATTTCGAGATTATTTCGGCGACCGTGCTCGGCTACGCCCTCTTCGGCGATTTTCCGAATGTTTCCAAATGGATCGGCATCGCCATCATCGTTGCATCGGGGCTTTTTATCATCTGGCGCGAGCGGCTGCAGGCGCGATCACTAAAATCCGCATGAAATGCGGCATCGAAGGTTAACCCTGCTTCTTGAGGGATCTTCAATTCGGGATCGCTAAAACCATTTCCGACTTCATGATGAAGTCTGGAGATAAAACATGAGTGAGTTCCGTCTCGCTTTTCCGGCGTGTGTCATCGCCGGGAAGCATCGGCTGACGGCCGAAGACATAGTGCTGCTGCGCAGACACACCTTTCCGGAGGGAATCCGGACATCCGATCATGTCGTGGTGATGTTGGCGCTCAATAATTCCTGCCCCGAAAAATGCGCCGAATGGAACACGTTCTTCGTTGAACAGCTGGCAGGCTTCATCGTCGATTATACCTATCCGCAGGGCTCGCTGGACGAGATCAATGTCGCATGGATCATGCGCATGTTCACGACCGACGGCGTCGTCAATTCCGCACTCGAGCTCGAGCTCATCCTGCACGTCATGGAACTCAGCGCTCATGTGCCTGATGAGCTGCGGGCGCTAGCGCTCGACCAGCTCCGCCTGGCGCTCGGCGAGGATATCGGCGGTTACAAGCTGACCCGCGCCACCGACCGCCGGAACATTACGCGGCAGGATGTGGATTACGTCATGCGCGTTTTGAGGAGTGTCAGCGAAGGCGGCGTCATCGGCGTTTCGTCGATCGAATATGGCGTCCTGCAGCGCATCGAGACGACAACGCTATCAGGCGCCAATCATCAGCGCTGGGGCGAGATCATGGCTTCGGTCGAACTCAGGGATTATGCCCAGCCGAGACGCAGCCGCTGGCTGCGCATCATCGACGAAGAGCCTGTCGCCGCTGCCGCAGTTGCCTGATCTCCCAAATCTTCAGACTGCCTCTGATTCTTCAGCCCAATTGTGCGTTCCGGCTTTTTATGCGTAAAACTCCGGAACGCATTTCCTGGGTGGAGACTCGATGTTCAAGAAAATCCTGATCGCGAATCGCGGCGAGATTGCCTGCCGCGTGATCAAAACCGCGCGCCGCATGGGCATTGCCACCGTTGCGGTCTATTCGGATGCGGATCGGGATGCCCTGCATGTCGAAATGGCCGATGAGGCCGTCCATATCGGCCCAGCCCCTGCTGCCGAAAGCTATCTGGTTGCCGACAGGATTATCGCCGCCTGCAAGGAGACTGGTGCTGAAGCCGTGCATCCAGGCTACGGCTTCCTGTCCGAACGTGCCTCCTTCTGCGAGGCGCTGGAGAAGGAAGGCGTTGTTTTCATCGGCCCGAAGCCCAAAGCGATCATGGCGATGGGCGACAAGATCGAATCGAAGAAATTCGCCAATGCCGCCAAGGTCTCGACGGTGCCCGGCTATCTCGGCGTCATCGAGGATGCACCTCACGCCGAAAAGATCGCGGCCGAGATCGGTTATCCCGTGATGATCAAGGCGTCGGCCGGCGGCGGCGGCAAGGGCATGCGCATTGCCTGGAACGAAGCGGAAGTGCGCGACGGTTTCGACCGCGCCCGCTCGGAAGCCAAAAGCTCCTTTGGCGACGACCGCGTCTTCATCGAGAAATATGTCGTCGATCCGCGCCATATCGAAATCCAGGTTCTGGCGGATGCCCATGGCAATGTCGTCTATCTCGGCGAGCGCGAATGCTCCATCCAGCGCCGGAACCAGAAGGTTGCCGAAGAAGCGCCCTCGCCTTTCCTCGACGAAAAGACGCGGGCCGCCATGGGCGCGCAGTCGGTGGCGCTGGCAAAGGCCGTCGACTATCAGAGCGCCGGCACGGTGGAATTCATCGTTGATCGCGACCGCAATTTCTATTTCCTCGAAATGAACACCCGCCTGCAGGTCGAGCATCCGGTGACGGAACTGGTGACCGGCATCGATCTCGTCGAGCAGATGATCCGCATCGCCGCCGGCGAGAAGCTGCCCTTCGCCCAGAAGGACGTCAAGCTAAAGGGCTGGGCGGTCGAAAGCCGCCTCTATGCGGAAGATCCCTACCGCAACTTCCTGCCCTCGATCGGCCGCCTGACGCGCTATCGGCCGCCGGCAGAGGGCCGCAATGGCGATGTGATCATCCGCAACGATACCGGCGTCTTCGAAGGCGCTGAAATCTCCATGTATTACGACCCGATGATCGCCAAGCTTTGCACCTGGGCGCCGAGTCGCCTGCAGGCGGTGGAAGCGATGGGACAGGCGCTCGACGCCTTCGTGGTCGATGGCATCGAGCATAATGTCCCCTTCCTCTCGGCGCTGATGAAACATCCGCGCTGGCGTGAAGGGCGTCTTTCCACCGGCTTCATCGCTGAGGAATATCCTGAGGGCTTTGCGCCGATCGCGCCGGATGCTTCGGAGGAGGCAGCCCTTGCTGCCATCGCGCTGTCGGCGACCCTGGTCGATGCTATCAGGCGCGAAGGCTTCGCCGATCGCCTGCGTCACCCCAGCGGCCCGCTCCGCGAAGAATGGGTCGTCAAGCTCGGCGGCAATTATGTGCCGGTCAAACTGGTCGATGGCCTCGTCACCATTCCCTTCGAAATGGAAATGGAGGTCGGCGGCCGCACGGAAACCGTTGTCACCGATTGGAGACCGAGCGATCCGGTCTGGCACGGCAGGGTCGCCAGCCGGCAGGTGACGGCGCAGATCCGCCCGATCCTCAACGGCCTGCGCATCGACTGGCAGGGCCTGTCGGTCAAGGCGCGTGTCTTTACGCCCCGCCATGCCGAGCTTGACCGTCTGATGCCCGTCAAGCTGCCGCCCGATACGTCCAAGCTGCTGCTTTGCCCCATGCCCGGCCTCGTCGTTTCCATTGCCGTCTCCGAGGGCCAGGAGATCAAGGCGGGCGAAACGCTTGCCGTGGTAGAAGCCATGAAGATGGAAAACGTGCTGCGTGCCGAGCGCGACCTCGTTGTCGGCAAGATCAAGGCCGCTCCCGGCGAGAGCCTCGCGGTCGATGCCGTCATCATGGAATTCGCCTAAAGCCTGATGCATAAATTCAAAGAGGAAGAGCGGCCTGCATCCGGATGGATCCACGGCTCTCTCGATCTTTTTCCGCTTGAGCCGTCCTTGCCGGGCGTGCAAGAGTCCGACACGCAAATCACGAGGAGATCGAAGATGGATGTTCGCGCCGCCGTTGCCGTTCAGGCAGGAAAACCGCTCGAGGTCATGACCGTTCAGCTGGAGGGTCCGAAGGCCGGCGAAGTGCTGGTCGAGGTCAAGGCGACGGGCATCTGCCACACCGATGATTTCACCCTCTCCGGCGCTGATCCGGAAGGCCTCTTCCCGGCAATCCTCGGCCATGAGGGCGCAGGCATCGTCGTCGACGTCGGCCCGGGCGTCACGTCCGTGAAGAAGGGCGACCACGTCATTCCGCTCTACACGCCGGAATGCCGCGAGTGCTATTCCTGCACCTCGCGCAAGACCAATCTCTGCACCTCGATCCGCGCGACCCAGGGCCAGGGCGTGATGCCGGATGGCACCTCCCGCTTCTCGATCGGCAAGGACAAGATCCACCACTATATGGGCTGCTCGACTTTCTCCAACTTCACTGTCCTGCCGGAGATCGCCGTTGCCAAGGTCAATCCGGACGCGCCCTTCGACAAAATCTGCTACATCGGCTGCGGTGTGACGACCGGCATCGGTGCCGTCATCAACACGGCCAAGGTCGAGATGGGCGCGACGGCCATCGTCTTCGGTCTCGGCGGTATCGGCCTCAACGTTCTGCAGGGTCTGCGTCTTGCCGGTGCCGATATGATCATCGGTGTCGATATCAACCCGGATCGGAAGGCATGGGGCGAGAAGTTCGGCATGACGCATTTCGTCAACCCGAAGGAAGTCGGTGACGACATCGTGCCCTATCTCGTCAACATGACGAAGCGCCACGGCGACCTGATCGGCGGCGCCGATTACACGTTCGATTGCACCGGCAACACCAAGGTCATGCGCCAAGCGCTGGAAGCGAGCCACCGCGGCTGGGGCAAGTCCATCATCATCGGCGTCGCAGGCGCCGGCCAGGAGATCTCGACGCGTCCCTTCCAGCTCGTCACCGGCCGCAACTGGATGGGTACGGCCTTCGGTGGTGCCCGCGGTCGCACCGACGTGCCGAAGATCGTCGACTGGTACATGGAAGGCAAGATCCAGATCGACCCGATGATCACACACACAATGCCGCTCGAAGACATCAACAAGGGCTTCGATCTTATGCACAAGGGTGAAAGCATCCGTGGCGTCGTGGTCTATTGATGGCCACGCCTGCCTACATGGCCGACCTCAAGGGTCTCGATGAGCTCTCCGCGCGGGAGCTCTACGATCTCTTGAGGATGCGTGTCGACGTCTTCGTCGTCGAGCAGAACTGCCCCTATGCGGAACTCGACGGCAAGGATATCGACGCCCTGCATCTGCGGCTGCTGGATGACGGCGAACTGCTCGGCTCGACGCGGCTCCTGAAGCCATACAGCGCGCAGGATCCGGTAAAGATCGGCCGCGTCGTCGTCTCGCCCGCCCATC
This sequence comes from Rhizobium sp. CF142, assembly GCF_000281145.1. Taxonomy (NCBI): domain Bacteria; kingdom Pseudomonadati; phylum Pseudomonadota; class Alphaproteobacteria; order Hyphomicrobiales; family Rhizobiaceae; genus Rhizobium; species Rhizobium sp. CF142. The sequence goes on from NZ_AJWE01000130.1 coordinate 13,676, forward strand.
GCGGCAAGCGGCTCGGCGATGCGCTGATGACCGAATCGATCGCTGCCTGCGAGCGGCTTTATCCGGAAAATCCCATCGCGCTTTCGGCGCAGGCGCATCTGCGCCGCTTCTACGAGTCCTTCGGTTTCGTGAAAACCTCGGAGGAATATCTGGAAGACGGCATCCCTCATCTCGACATGGTTCGCCAGCCGGCCGCCCAGCCGGTGTGAGGATATTGCCATGATCTATGTCGATGCGGATGCCTGCCCCGTCAAACCCGAAATCCTGAAAGTGGCCGAACGCCTCGGCATGGAAGTGACCTTCGTCGCCAATTCGGGCCTCCGCCCATCGCGCGATCCGATGGTGCGCAACGTCATCGTCTCCAACGCCTTCGACGCTGCCGACAATTGGATTGCCGACAATACCGGTCCGACAGATGTCGTCGTCACCGCCGATGTGCCGCTTGCGGTCCGTTGCGTTGCCAAGGGCTCCTTCGTCACAGGCCCGACCGGTCGCGTCTTTGATGAAACCAATATCGGCATGGCAAGCGCCATGCGTGATCTCGGCGCGCATCTGCGTGAAACCGGCGAGAGCAAGGGCTACAACGCTTCCTTCAGCCCGAAGGACCGTTCGCGTTTCCTGGAAACCTTCGACCGTCTCTGCCGCAGGGCAAAGAATGCGTGATCATCGCCTCGCGCGCTGAAATCGGGTGGCATGGCAGCTATGCCAATTCCTAGCTTGAACTCAGCCGTTCCCTCGCACATATGAGATGTGACGCAGACGACTGCGGCGCTCGGACTTATCCGGGTCGCAAAGTCGCGGGGACGGCCTCGCTCTTGACAAGGAGAGTATGATGGCCTGGCTTCTGCTTTTTCTCGCTGGCCTTTTTGAATGCGGTTGGGCAATCGGTCTGAAATATACCGATGGCTTCACCCGTCCGATGCCGACGATCCTCACGGTCATTTCCATGGTGGTGAGTGTCATTCTGCTCGGTCTTGCCGTCAAAAGCCTGCCGATCGGCACCGCTTATGCGATCTGGACCGGTATCGGCACGGTCGGCACCGTGCTGCTCGGCGTCTGGCTACTGGGGGACGCAGCAAGCGCCTCTCGTCTGATTTGCATCGCGCTGATCGTCGCCGGCATTGCCGGGCTCAAAATGACGGCCTGAAAAGAAATATCTGAAATGAAGAAGAGGCTGCGGGCGATGAACCACCCGCAGCCTCTTCTGTTAGGCAGATGCGTTTCTGTTATCGACGGACCAGGCGCCTGCGCCGGCGAAGAACAGGTAGAGGAACACGAAGCAGAACAGGATGGCCGCATCACCCTGATTGACTGCGGGGAAGAAGCTGTGTGGCATATGGGCCATGAAATAGGCAATCGCCATTTCACCCGCCAGCAGGAAGGCCACCGGCCGTGTTGCGAAGCCGATGAGAATGAGGATACCGCCAAAGGTTTCCAGCAGTGCCGCGATCAGGAACAAAGTGGACAGCGGGCCGTCGCCCTGCGCTGCCGGGAAGCCGAAAAGCTTCATCGTTCCGTGCTCGATGAACAGAAGCGCGGTCATAATTCTGAGAGCGGCCAGACCATAGGGGCGGTAGGCGGATAGACGCTCGAAAGTTGACATAAAGACTCTCCTTAAGGGTGTACTGCCGAGCGTTACCGTGTCTCTAACAGGGATTGAAGACACAGTTTGCTGACAGGCGTTCACAACTTCGACAGTGGATAAACACCTGAAGAACCTCCTTTATTCGTTCACAACGGGATGTTGTCGTGCTTCTTCCAGGGATTGCTGAGATCCTTGTTCCGAAGCATCTTCAGGCCGCGAGCCAGCCGGCGCCGTGTCGAATGCGGCATGATCACTTCGTCGACATAGCCGCGCTCGGCCGCCACGAACGGTGACAGGAAGCGATCCTCGTACATCTTCGTATGCGCCGCGATCTTCCCGGGATCTGCGATATCCTTGCGGAAGATGATCTCGACCGCGCCCTTGGCGCCCATGACGGCGATCTGCGCCGTCGGCCAAGCATAGTTGAGATCGCCCCGCAGATGTTTCGACGCCATCACGTCATAGGCGCCGCCGAAGGCCTTGCGGGTAATGACCGTCAGCTTCGGTACCGTCGCTTCCGCATAGGCGAAAAGCAGCTTGGCGCCATGCTTGATGAGCCCGCCATATTCCTGCGCCGTGCCCGGCAGGAAGCCCGGCACATCGACGAAGGTGACGATCGGAATGTTGAAGCAGTCGCAGAAGCGCACGAAACGCGCCGCCTTGCGCGAGGCGTCGCTGTCGAGCACGCCGGCAAGCACCATCGGCTGATTGGCGACGAAACCGACAGTCGAGCCCTCGATGCGCCCGAAGCCGCAGACGATGTTCTTGGCGAAACTCGCCTGGATCTCGAAGAAATCCCCCTCGTCCGCCACCTTCTGGATCAATTCCTTGATGTCGTAGGGCTTGTTGGCATTGGCCGGGATCAACGTATCCAGCGAATTATCGGCATCGGTCACCGACTGGTAACATTCGATCTCCGGCACCGGCGACGTGTTCGACTGCGGCAGAAAATCGATAAGCCGGCGCACCTGCAGGAGCGTATCGACATCATTGTCATAGGCGCCGTCGGCAATCGAGGAGCGCGTCGTATGCACGCTCGCGCCGCCGAGTTCTTCGGCCGTAACAGTCTCGTTGGTGACTGTCTTCACCACATCCGGACCGGTCACGAACATGTAGGACGTATCGCGCACCATGAAGATGAAATCCGTCATGGCAGGCGAATAGACGTCGCCACCGGCGCACGGTCCCATGATGACGGAGATCTGCGGAATAACGCCCGAGGCCAGCACATTGCGCTGGAAGACCTCGGCATAACCGCCAAGGGCCGCGACACCTTCCTGAATGCGCGCGCCGCCCGCATCATAGATGCCAATGATCGGCGCGCGGTTCTTCAGCGCCATATCCTGCACCTTGATGATCTTCTCGGCATGGGCTTCCGAAAGCGAGCCGCCAAAGACGGTGAAATCCTTGGCGAAGACGAAAACGGTGCGGCCGTTGACCGTGCCCCAGCCGGTCACCACGCCGTCGCCGGCAATGCGGCTCTTGTCCATGCCGAAATCGGTGGAGCGGTGCTCCACGAACATGTCGAACTCTTCAAAGGAATCTTCGTCGAGAAAGAGATCGATGCGTTCGCGTGCCGTCAGCTTGCCGCGCTGGTGCTGCGCGTCGATGCGCGCCTGTCCGCCGCCGAGACGGGCGATACCACGGCGGCGTTCGAGCTCTTCCAGAATATCCTTCATGATCTCCCCCCGCCGCTGTTGACGGCCGATTTTACAGCTAGAGCAATTCCAGCAAAAGTGTGCAGCTGTTTTGCGTCCGGAATTGCGTTAATACAAAGAGATAGATCATTTCCGGGTTTCGAAGAAAAACGAAATGATCTAGCGTCCGCTGAGTGCGAAGGCGGAGCGCACGCGCGCGGCGATATCTTCCGCCAGAATGTCGTCAGCCAGAACAGGATCGGCGGTTAAGCTTGTGACTTCGAAGGAGGTCACGGCGATCACAGATCCGTCTTCCACGGAGGCGGCATCGATGCTCACCTTCGCAACATTGCGGTCCTTTTGGAAGCCGAGGCCCTTTGCGATGGAAACGATGCGGATCGTCAGCACCACACGCGGCAATTCGCTGGTACGGACCGTCGCGCGAATCGCGGCATTGACACGATCGCTGATGCCGGAAAGCAATTCCGCCGACATAGTCGTGCTCGAGAGCACGACGGCGCTGCGCACGTCATAGACAGGCTTTTCCTGCTTCTTTGGCATAAGGCTAGCGCAGGCCGTCAGCGCCACGCATGCAAGCGCTATCAGGCAAAATCTCGACCTCGGCCAATTCATTCCAAATTCCCGCATATCCCCGTCTGGAGTCGCAGATTTGGTCATAAAGCCCATCAAGGCAATATGATTCAGGCCCTTAGCGCGAAAAAAACATCCGTTGCGGCTTTGAAATCCTCAAAACGTTTAGCGCGGCGCTGTTCGGCTTCCTCGTCGCTTCCCCAATGTTCGATGGTCCAGTCTTCATCGAGATGGGCGAGCGACCAGGCTTCGTCAGGCGTGATCTCGCCTTCGGCAATGGCAAGCGCCAGCAGCGCCGAACCGGTGATTGTCGTCACCGTGTGGAGGGCTGCCAGTTCCAGTGCGCTGTCGTGCCGGCGCAGTGCCGAGCCGAAGGCGGCGATTGCCTCGCGCGGCTGCTCGTGATGCATGACGCCTTCGACGAGGATGAAGCGCGCCCCGAGATCGGCCGCTGCCCAGTCGAGTACCGGATCCCAGCGCTCGGTCTGCCGCTTCACCAGTTCTTGCGGACTCTCGGCGCGGTAACACAGCAGATCGCTCGAGGAGAAGCGCAGGATGTCTTCGAGCACGGCCTGCGTATCGGTCGCCACGCCATCGATCGCCGTATTGACGAGGCGGGTGACCGGCATCATCGAGGGGTCGATCACCTCGGCCTGTGCATCCCATTCGGCGGCTACAAGCCTTGCCAGCACCTCATTCGGCAGCGCCAGTACTTGCCTTGCCGGCGTGCGCACGGCCTTGCCATCGAGCGCAATGGCGAAGGCCTCCTCATGCGGCACTACGGAAACCGTCTGATAGAAACGTTTCGGCAGTGGTTTCTTCATCTGGATCTGCGCGCGGCGGATCGGATCGGAATGACTGAGACCTTCGGAAAGGTCGTTCAGCAGGTCGCGCATGGGCTCACCTCAGGAAAAATGGCGCAATATCTCGTTCGGATGGTACGCGATCGCATCGGCGCCGTTGGCGATCAGCTCATCCACGCTGGCATAGCCCCAGGCTACGCCGATCGCCTTGGCGCCGGCGGCTTTTGCCATTTGCATATCGTAAATCGCGTCACCAATGACAATGGTATCAGCAGCATTCATGCCGGTTTCGTCGCAGCATTCGCTCACCATGGCCGGATGCGGCTTGGAGGGGCAATCGTCGGCGGTCCGCGCGACGGTGAAATATTTGTCGAAGCCATGCGTCTCCATCACGAGCTTCAGCCCGCGCCGGGACTTGCCAGTCACCGCGCCGATCAGCAGATCCTCGCGCCCGCTGATTGCGTCGATCATCTCGCGGATGCCGGCAAACAGTGGTTCCCGGTAATCGAGATCCCGGCGCACGACGGAGAACAGCGATTTGTAATGCGCCGTCATGTCGATATCTTCCTGCTCGACATGCGGCCTGCCCTGCATGCGGGCGATCGCGATATCGAGCGACAGGCCGATAATGGCCTTGGTGTCTTCAAATCGCGGTTCCGGCTTGCCGAACTTATTGAAGGTGCGGCGCATCGTTTCATGGATCAGCCCGGCGCTGTCGACCAGCGTGCCGTCGCAATCAAAAAGTGCGAGCTTCATTCGCTGTCCCTTTCGGCGCCTGCGAGGTCGAGACCGAGGAGGTTCCACGTCTGCACCATATGCGGTGGCAGCGGCGCGCTGATGCGAAGGCGCCCGCCCGAGGGGTGCGGGATGTCGATATGACGCGCGTGCAGATGCAGCTTCTTCTGGATGCCGCCGGGGAAATCCCAGTTGGGATCATCGTCGTAATATTTCGGATCGCCGATGATCGGGTGGCCGATATGCAGTGCATGGACGCGCAGCTGGTGGGTGCGGCCGGTATAGGGCTCCATCTCCAGCCATGCGAGGTTCTGTGCCGCCGTCTCCAGCACGCGGTAGAAGGAAACCGCGTGATCGGCGCCATCCTCGCCGTGCTTGGCAATGCGCATGCGGTCGCCGTCGGCCGTCGGTTCCTTGACGAGCCAGGTCGAGATCTTGTCCTCGTGCTTGCGCGGCACGCCCTTGACCAGCGCCCAGTAGGTTTTCTTGGTGTCGCGTTCGCGGAAGGCGGCCGTCAGCTTCTGGGCTGCACCGCGCGTGCGGGCAATGACGAGCACGCCTGATGTATCGCGATCGAGGCGGTGAACGAGGCGTGGCTTCTCGCCCTTCGGACTGGTCCAGGCTTCGAGCATCTGGTCGATGTGCCTTGCGACACCGGAGCCGCCCTGCACAGCAAGTCCGGGCGGCTTGTTGAGGACGATGACCTTCTCGTCTTCATGCAGCACCATGCGGGAGAGAAGCTCGAAATCGCTTGAATGCTTGAGATCCTTGCCGGCGATCGGCCCCGATTTCGCCTTGGCATCGACATCGAGTGGCGGTATGCGCACCATCTGGCCGGGCTGCACACGCGCATCCGATTTGACGCGGCCGCCATCGACACGCACCTGGCCGGAGCGCAGCAGCTTCTGCAGAGGGCCGAAGCCGAGCCCCGGATAGTGGATCTTGAACCAGCGGTCGAGCCGCATGCCCGCTTCGTCGGGCTCCACCTTGATGTGTTCTATACCTGCCATGGAATTCTTTCGGAAAATATGGGCGCGGTCGGAGCCGGTGCCTCTCTTGCCGCTGCCTTTAGAGCATTTTTCACAAAACGGAAATCGGAATCGAAATCAGAGCAACACGCGCATCAGGCCGAGGCCGGCCATGACAGCAACCATCGAAAGCCCGACGCTTGCTGCGATATAGATGCCCCCGGCAAAAACCTCGCCGCGTTCGAAGAGTGATATCGCATCTAGCGAGAAAGCGGAGAAGGTGGTGAAGCCGCCGAGGAAGCCCGTGATCAGTAGGAGCCGCAGCTCCACCGATGCATTGAAACGGCGCATGATCATCTCGGCAAAGATACCGATGATGAAACAGCCGACGACATTGACGATCAACGTTCCCCAGGGGAAGCCGGGCCCCATGAGCCGCAGCGAGCCCAGACCGACATAATATCTCAGAAGCGATCCGATTGCGCCGCCGATCGCGACGAGAAAAGCCTGGAACATGCCTCCGGTTTATTGCGATTCCGCCCTGATTCCAATCGCATCTGTGGAATTCTTACCATCCGGTAAAATGCGAATTATTTTCTTAAGCCGAATGCGAAGATCGCACCTGTATGACGGGCGCATGACACAGCTTGTTTCCATATCGGCGAACACCGCTGCCCTCGCCTTCGAGTCCTTGCGCATTCCTCAGCGCGTGGCGACGGGCACGGCTGCACGCGAGGCCCGCAAGATCGCGGAACGCCAGCTCAATCAAAGTGGTGCGGATCCGGAAGAAGCCACCAATATCATCCAGAACACGGAAGTCGCGCTTGATCTGATGACCAAGGGCTTTCGTCAGCCGCAGGCCGGGTTGCAGCAGGCTCTACAATCCTATGAGGATGTCTGAGATTTAAATATTGCTGGGAGGAGCAAGGCCCGCGACTTTGGTCGCGGGCTTTTGTTTTTCAGCGTTTATTTGCCCTGCGCCGACAGCACGTTTAACACGAGATCAACCTTTCCGGCCTTTTCGAAAGTCAGTGTGACCGGTACTTTGTCGCCTTGCTTGAACGGCGTCTTCACCTTCTGGAACATCAGATGCAGGTTGCCAGGCGAAAGCTCCACGGTCTGGCCCGCGGGAACCGCAATGCCATCCTTCAGCTCACGCATCTTCATGACATTGTCCTTCATGGCCATCTCGTGAAGCTGCACCGCGCCGGCATTGGGCGACGTGACTGACACAAGGCGGTCATCGGTGGAGCCGTTGTTCTTCACTGTGAGGAAGCCGCCACCGACGGGTTGGCCGGGCAGCATCGCCTTGGCAAAACCGCCGGAGACTTCGAGATCGCCGACTTTCACCACGTCGCCGTCAGCGGCCATGCTCATGGAGCCCATGTTGCCCATGTCCATGCCCTGCATGTGCTGATGGTCCTGGCCGATAGCGGATCCGGCAAAGCCGCAAGCGCAAAGCAGCGCTGCAAAAGCTGATGTCCTGACAATCTTCATCGAATATCTCCTCGCTCTCAGAGCCTTTGCTGATCTGAATGTTTCAATCTGATCAGGAAAGGCTCTCGGCTGCCGATAGCCAATTTCGCCTGCGAATGCAAAAGCCGATTTGCCGCGGACCGCAACCGGCTTTTAAAAGCCGCGACAAAAATTTGTGCGGTCGCGACATTTTGCTTGCCAAGCCCTGCCGCCCCCGGATAATTGCCGCAACCTTGTTGGGAGAATCCGGCACGAGATGCCGGTGCCGAAGGAGCAACCGCCCCGGAAACTCTCAGGCAAAAGGACCACAAGGGGCAGACGGAACTCTGGAGAGAGGCGTTCTCGAAACGTCCGCCGAAGGGATAACAATCTCAGGCACAGGGACAGAGGGGGCTCAAGGAGACAAGGCGCAACCGCGTCTTCAGTTTTGAGCCCGCGCCCGGAATTTCCGGCGCAAACCCCGGAGGCGTCTTTTGGACGATACTGCTGCCCTCAAGAAAACCCCGCTTCACGCGCTGCATCTATCGCTCGGCGCCCGCATGGTGCCCTTCGCAGGCTATGATATGCCGGTGCAATATCCGGCCGGTGTCATGAAGGAACACCTGCAGACCCGTACCGCTGCCGGCCTTTTCGATGTCTCCCATATGGGCCAAGTCATCATCAAGGCGAAGTCCGGCAAGTATGAGGATGCAGCACTTGCGCTCGAAAGCCTCGTGCCGGTCGATATCCTTGGTCTTGCCGAAGGACGCCAGCGCTACGGTTTCTTCACGGATGAGAATGGCGGTATCCTCGACGACCTGATGATCACCCATCTCGACGACCACCTCTTCGTCGTCGTCAACGCCGCCTGCAAGGAGCAAGACATCGCGCACCTGCAGAAGCATCTTTCCGACACCTGCGATATCACCGTTCTCGATCGCGCCCTGATCGCGCTGCAGGGCCCGCGCGCCGTCGAAGCGCTCGCCGAACTCTGGGCCGATGTTGCTGCCATGAAGTTCATGGACGTGCGCCACTGCCGCCTTCACGACGTTTCCTGTCTGGTCTCGCGTTCGGGCTATTCCGGCGAGGACGGCTTTGAAATTTCCATTCCCGCCGACAAGGCCGTGGATGTCACCAACCGGTTGCTAGAGCATCCCGATGTCGAGCCGATCGGCCTCGGCGCCCGTGACTCGCTGCGCCTCGAAGCCGGCCTCTGCCTCTATGGCAATGATATCGACACGACCACCTCACCGGTCGAAGCCGCCATCGAATGGGGCATGCAGAAGGCCCGCCGCACCGGTGGCGCCCGCGCCGGCGGTTTCCCGGGTGCCGAGCGCATTCTCGGCGAGCTGGACAAGGGCGTTAGCCGCAAGCGCGTCGGCCTGAAGCCTGAGGGCAAGGCGCCGGTGCGCGGCCATGCCAAGCTCTATGCCGATGCCGAAGGCAAGACCGAGATCGGCGAAGTCACCTCGGGTGGTTTCGGCCCCTCCGTCGAAGGCCCCGTCGCCATGGGCTATGTGCCCGTTTCCCATAGCGCACCAGGCACGCAGATCTACGCGGAAGTGCGCGGCAAATATCTGCCGATCACCGTTTCCGCCCTTCCCTTCATCACGCCGACCTACAAACGCTGACCCCTATTGCGAGAGGATTTTTCCATGCTGAAATTTACCCAGGAACATGAATGGCTGAAGCTCGAAGGCGATGTCGCGACCGTCGGCATCACCACCTATGCTGTCGAGCAGCTCGGCGATCTCGTTTTCGTGGAACTGCCAGAAGTCGGCGCTACCTTCTCCAAGGACGGCAATGCTGCGACGGTCGAATCCGTCAAGGCGGCTTCGGATGTCTACTGCCCGCTCGACGGCGAGATTGTCGAGGTCAATCCGGCCATCGTCGCCGACCCGTCGCTCGTCAATTCCGATCCTCAGGGGGCTGGCTGGTTCTTCAAACTCAAGCTCAAGAACCTTGCTGATGCCGATGGCCTGCTCGACGAAGCGGCCTACAAGGAGCTGACTGCGTAATGACGACGCCTACCGAATTCCAGTTCACCGACTATCAGCCCTATGACTTCGCCAACCGTCGTCATATCGGCCCCTCGCCGTCTGAAATGTCGGATATGCTCGGTGTCATCGGCTACAAGAGCCTCGATGCGCTGATCGACGCCACCGTCCCGCCCGCCATCCGCCAGAAGGCGCCGCTCCTCTGGGGCGCGCCGATGACGGAGCGCGAGGCGCTCGACAAGCTGCGCGAAACCGCCAACAAGAACAAGGTTCTGACCTCGCTGATCGGCCAGGGCTATTACGGCACGATCACGCCGCCGGTCATCCAGCGCAACATCCTGGAAAACCCCGCCTGGTACACGGCCTACACGCCCTACCAGCCGGAGATTTCTCAGGGCCGCCTCGAAGCGCTCCTGAACTACCAGACGATGATCTGCGACCTGACCGGCCTCGACGTTGCCAACGCCTCGCTGCTCGATGAAGCAACGGCTGCTGCCGAAGGCATGGCCATGGCCGAGCGCGTTTCGAAGTCGAAGGCCAAAGCCTTCTTCGTCGATGCCGACTGCCATCCGCAGACGATCGAGCTGATCAAGACCCGTGCCGAGCCGCTCGGCTGGTCCGTCATCGTCGGCAACCCGTTCACCGATCTCGATCCGGTCGATGTCTTCGGCGCGATCTTCCAGTATCCTGGCACGCACGGCCATGTGCGCGATTTCACCGGCCTGATCTCCCGCCTGCACCAGACGGGCGCGATCGCCGTCGTTGCCGCCGATATCCTGTCGCTCACGCTTCTGAAATCGCCCGGTGAAATGGGTGCCGATATCGCCATCGGCTCCTCGCAGCGCTTCGGCGTTCCCGTCGGTTACGGCGGTCCGCATGCCGCCTATATGTCGGTCAAGGATGCCATCAAGCGCTCCATGCCCGGCCGTCTTGTCGGCGTTTCCGTCGATGCCCGCGGCAACCGCGCCTACCGTCTGTCGCTGCAGACACGCGAACAGCATATCCGCCGCGAAAAGGCGACGTCGAACATCTGCACCGCGCAGGTTCTGCTCGCCGTCATGGCCTCCATGTACGCCGTCTTCCATGGTCCGAAGGGCATCAAGGCGATCGCCCAGCAGGTCCACCAGAAGGCCGTGTTGATGGCCAAGGGGCTGGAAAAGCTCGGCTACAAAGTTGAACCGGAGACCTTCTTCGACACGATCACCGTTGACGTCGGCCACATGCAGGGCCTCATCCTACGCGGAGCCGTTGCCGAGGGCGTCAATCTGCGCAAGGTCGGTCAGACGAAGATCGGCATGTCGCTCGACGAGCGCACCCGCCCGGCAACGCTGGAAGCTGTCTGGCGTGCCTTCGGCGGCAATTTCCAGATCGCCGATTTCGAGCCGTCCTATCGCCTGCCGAAGGATTTGCTGCGCACCAGCGAATATCTGACGCATCCGATCTTCCACATGAACCGCGCCGAAAGCGAAATGACCCGCTACATCCGCCGGCTCTCCGACCGCGATCTGGCGCTCGACCGCTCGATGATCCCGCTCGGCTCCTGCACGATGAAGCTGAATGCCACGACCGAAATGCTGCCGATCACCTGGCCGGAATTCTCCGACATCCATCCTTTCGTGCCGGCCGACCAGGCGCTTGGCTATCGCGAAATGATCGATGACCTGACGGAAAAGCTCTGCGCCGTCACCGGCTACGACGCCTTCTCCATGCAGCCGAATTCCGGCGCTCAGGGCGAATATGCAGGCTTGCTCACCATCCGCAACTACCACATTGCCAATGGCCAGGGTCATCGTGACGTCTGCCTCATCCCGACCTCGGCGCATGGCACCAACCCGGCTTCGGCCCAGATGGTCGGCATGAAGGTCGTGGTCGTCAAGGTGCGTGAAAACGGCGATATCGACCTCGACGATTTCCGCGCCAAGGCGGAGCAGTATGCAGATAATCTCTCCTGCTGCATGATCACCTATCCGTCGACCCATGGCGTGTTCGAGGAAACCGTCAAGGAAATCTGCGACCTCGTGCATAAGCATGGCGGCCAGGTCTATCTCGACGGCGCCAACATGAACGCCATGGTCGGCCTGTCCCGCCCTGGTGACATCGGTTCCGACGTTTCGCACCTCAACCTGCACAAGACATTCTGCATCCCGCATGGCGGTGGCGGTCCCGGCATGGGTCCGATCGGCGTCAAATCGCATCTGGCGGCCTACCTGCCCGGTCATCCGGAAACGGACGGCCGTTCGGGCGCGGTTTCGGCAGCAGCTTTCGGTTCGGCGTCCATTCTGCCGATCTCCTGGAGTTACTGCCTGATGATGGGCGGCGAAGGCCTGACGCAGGCAACGAAGGTGGCAATCCTCAACGCCAACTACATCGCTGCCCGCCTCAAGGGCGCCTACGACGTGCTCTACAAGTCGGCTGCCGGCCGTGTGGCGCATGAATGCATCATCGACACCCGTCCGCTGGTCGACAGCTGCGGCGTGACCGTCGATGACGTTGCCAAGCGTCTGATCGACTGCGGCTTCCATGCTCCGACCATGAGCTGGCCGGTTGCCGGCACGCTGATGATCGAGCCGACCGAGTCCGAAACCAAGGCTGAACTCGACCGCTTCTGCGAAGCGATGCTGGCGATCCGTCAGGAAGCCCGCGACATCGAGGAAGGCCGTTCGGACAAGTTGAACAACCCGCTGAAGAACGCCCCGCATACCGTCGAAGACCTCGTCGGCGAATGGGATCGCCCCTATTCGCGCGAACAGGCCTGCTTCCCGCCCGGCGCCTTCCGCGTGGACAAGTACTGGTCGCCGGTCAACCGCGTCGACAACGTCTATGGCGACCGCAACCTGATCTGCACCTGCCCGCCGGTCGAGGCTTACGCAGAGGCAGCTGAATAGCAGTCAGACCAGACGCCCAGCGTTGAGCAATCCAAGCCCCTTCCATCATGGGAGGGGCTTTCCTAATTCTGATAGAGAATACGCGAAGAAAGGCCACAACAAATGCCCCAGGATCAAAGCGAAGCCAGAATGCAGGCGCCATGGTCTAAGCCCGTACTCCTCGCTCTCGAAGAGCCCGGCCAATACGTGACCATCGATAATACCCAGGCCGCCTCCTGGGCGATGATCGAGGACTGGCCGACAGAAGATGGTGCCGCACTCGACCAGGCGCTGCTGATCTGCGCCGACGTCATCAAGGGCAAGCGTACCGGCGAGGATGCGCGCAAGGCATTCATCGCCGCCGCAGTCGAAGCGGGCCTCGATATCAAGGCCTGAACGGCGGCGGTTGGCAAGGAGCTGCGGAGACGGATGATGCGCAGCTATGCATCCCTGACGATGAAGGACAGCCGCCAGACTTTTTCGGGACTTTCATCCGCACTGGTGAACCATTTTCAGTTCTCTGCGTAGTTATCGTTGCTGGACGCTGCAAGACCAGCAGGGAGAAGGGTTGCCTGCCCCTGTACCGGGCACCCTTCTCCTGTATCACCTTTTGCGGCAGGTTAACCTTACCCTCTAACCGTCTATCGAAGCTCCGTTCGTCTGCGAACGCCATGTCTGGTATAAAGATACCATGCCCCTCGTAGCTCAACGTAAGAGCAGCTGTCTGGTTTGCAGCCGATCCAGGTTCAATTCCTCGGCAGGGGCACCAGCTTCCCAGTCCCCCTGGCTTTTATCTGCGTCGAAGCGGGATAGTTTGCGGCTTAGAAGCGCTCGCCGACCAGCTCTTCGCTCTTGGCCCACAATGCCTTGGCCGTCTCGGGATTAAGCGCGTAGGCACGCACCCCCTCGGAAATCGGGCTGATCTCCGCATCCGTCACTTCGGAGACGTGGCAATTCTCGCAATATCTGCCGCCGACCGCGTCTGCCGGGGCGACGAAACCTGCCCAGACGGAGGTCGCCGCGCCCTGAGGAATCGTCTTCCACTGGAAGGGCGGCTTGCCCTCGGCGGCGAGTGCTGCGTTGATCTGCGCCAACATGCCTTCGATCATGCCAGGGTCGAGGTGGCGCCCGAGCTCGGTGTTGATGCCACCGGGATGCAGTGCTGTTGCGCGTATGCCGCGCTCCCTCAGGCGCCGGTCGAGTTCCACCGCGAACAGGATATTTGCGGTCTTCGACTGGGCATAGGCCGCCCAGGGCTCGTAAGACTTGCTCTCGAAATTCAGGTCGTCGAGGCTGAAAGGTGCCATGCGATGGCCGGAGGATGCGACGATCACCACGCGGCCGCCGGATTTGACGAGCGGAGCGATGCGGTTGACCAGCACGAAATGACCGAGATGGTTGGTGCCGAACTGCGTTTCGAAACCATCGGCGGTGCGGCCGAAGGGAGCGGCCATGACGCCGGCATTGGCGATGACGACATCGAAGGGGCGACCATCCGCAATGAGCGCATCGGCGCAGGCGCGCACGCTTGCCAGAGAGGCAAGATCGAGCTCGACGATATCGAGGCTGCCGCCATTGGCAGCACCGGCGCGCACGACTTCCGTTGCCGCTCTCGCCTTTGCAAGGTCACGCGCCGTGCCCACCACCTGCGCTCCATGGGCTGCCAGCACGCGCGCGGTTTCCACGCCGAGGCCGGCCGAAACACCCGTCACCAGCACGCGCTTGTCCTTGAGATCGACGCCGGCGAGCACCTCGTCGGTGGTCGATGTCGCGCCAAAAAGTCCACTCATGATTATCTCCTTGATCATGGACGCACCGCTCCGGACTGGTGAACCATTGCCCACCGGCCTCAAATGGAATAAAAGGAGGATGCCTCCAGATAAATACGGAGGGCGCCTCCGTTTATCAAGGGGACTTCTCGTAAATGGCCGGAAAAAGTGACGGGTCCACCGTCCGAAAGCCGCGTGCGGATGCCGAACGCAACCGCCTTCTGTTGATGGAAACGGCAAAGACCGTATTCGCCGAAAAGGGTTCCAGCGCCAGCCTGGAGGAAATCGCTCGCATTGCCGGCGTTGGCATCGGCACGCTCTATCGGCATTTCCCGACGCGTGATGCACTGGTTTCCGCCATCTACCGCAATGAGACGGCGCAGCTTGCCGCTGCCGCCAAAAGCCTCGCCGAAACGCATCCGCCTGTCGAAGCGCTGCGCCTGTGGCTGGTCCAGTTCGTCGACTATGTGGTGACGAAACATGGCATTTCCGAAGTGCTGGATTCGCTTGTTGGCGGCACCTCCGAGCTCTATGCGGATTCAGCCGATTTGATCATAGGTGCCGTCAATCTGCTGGTGGATCGCGCCGTCGCCACCGGTGAAATCCGTCTGGCGATGGACCCTCTCGACATTTTGCGCGCGCTGGCGGGCGGCGCGAGCATCAGCTGCGGCCCGGCTTGGCGGAATGCAGCAAGGCAACTCATCGATATCCTGATTGCGGGCATGAAAGCCGGTCGCTGAGGCTGTCGTACCATTCCGGCACAGCTGTCCCAGATGCCCTCGCCTTTCGCTAACCGAAGCCGTTCAGCATTCCCTAAATCCTTGTCGGTAAAACGCTGGCAGTCCGGAAACAGGGAAACGGTCGATGAGCATTTCTGCAATCACGCATACAGCTCTTTCGGGAATGCTGGCGCAGTCGACGCGCGCAAGTGCGATCGCCAATAACGTCGCCAACGCGAGCACGCCGGGCTATGGCCGGCTGAACACCAGCTTCCAGTCCGTCGAACCCTCAGGCGTGCAGGCAAGCGTCACCGATACGGATCAGGGTGTGGATTTCGCGACCGAACTGACCGATCTCGTCGAGACCGAACAGAGCTACAAGGCGAACGCATCAGTCTTCGAGACCGGGGCCGATCTCTGGGACGTGCTGATGAGCATCAAGCGCGACTGATCACGCCTTACCTCTTCAAACGATCGAATAAGCCACCGAACCGAGCGCCACCGCGCCGAAAGCGATCAGCATATAGCTCGTCGCTCGGCCGACCTTGGCCGTGAAATCGGCCGAGAGCCGGTCTCTTGCAAGGCTGACCGCGCCGCTGAGGCAAAACCACCAGAGGAGCGACCCCAGGAAGACGCCCGAGACGATCATCGCCGAGCTGAAGCGGCGCGTCTCCTCCGTCAGCCCAAGCCCGGCAAACAGTGCCCCGAAGGAGAGGATCGTCGCCGGATTGGAGATGGTCAGCAGGAAGGTCGAGATGGTCGTGTGCAGGAAGTCGGCCGCCTTGATCTTTGCCGCCTTAATCTTTCCCTTGTTCTTCAGGCCCCGCCAGCCGAGCCAGAGCAGCATCAGCCCGCCGCCAAGCGCCAGCGGAATGGTGGCCATCGACATGGTTTCCGAAAAGACGGCAAGCCCGGCTACTGCGACCAGCGCGTAGGTCGCATCGCCCAGCGCCGTTCCTAGCCCGCCGGAAAAACCGTACCAGAACCCCTTCTCGAGGCTTCTGTTGACGCAGAGCGTTCCGATCGGCCCGAGCGGCGCGGTGATGATGACGCCCAGCAGGGCGCCTTTCAGGAACAGAAAGAGCATTGTCCGCTTCGTTTCTTCTTGGTCGCTTGTCGGTCTCGGACAGGCTCATAAAAATCAAAAGGCCGCCAATTATGGCGGCCATCAGGCAATTTCAATGAAAAATTGCTTAGCATGTCGCGCAAAAGTGTGCAGCGGTTTTGCGATAACGACATGCGCAAAACAAAGACTTAAGCGCGTCAAGCGATCTGAAAGATCGCGACACGCTTTAATGCTGCGCCGGAACCACGGCATCGCCGCGTGCGGCAAGCGCTGCCAGGTCGGCGGGCTTCAGCTCGACGGACTCACCGCAGCCGCAGGCCGATGTCTGGTTCGGATTGGTGAAGATGAAGCCGGAGCGCAGCGTCGTCGTCTCGAAGCCGAGTTCGGTGCCGAGCAGATAGAGAACGGCCGACGGCTCGATCCAGACCTTGGCGCCGTCGCGCTCGATCAAGTCGTCCTTGGCATTGGGTTCCGTCACCATGTCGATGGTATATTCCATCCCGGCGCAGCCACCCTTCTTGATGCCGACGCGAATGCCCTTGGCATCCGGCCCGCCATTGCCGACGATCGCCTTCACGCGCTCTGCGGCGGCTTCCGTCATGCTCATTACTGCAAAGCCCATGGGCTCAATCTCCTTCCACAACCGGGGTCAAGATCCGGTGCTTGGTGATTCAATGTAGTCGCCGCGAGTAAACGGATCAATACCAGCCTGTTAATACCAGCCAACGGCGACCTGCGCCTCCTCGGACATGCGGTCAGGCGTCCACGGCGGATCGAAGGTCATGGCGACCTCGACGCCCGAAACGCCCTCGACGGCGCCGACGGCATTTTCCACCCAGCCGGGCATTTCGCCGGCAACCGGGCAGCCAGGTGCAGTCAGCGTCATCATGATCTTCACCATGCGGTCGTCTTCGATGTCGATCTTGTAGATGAGGCCGAGCTCGAAGATGTCAGCCGGAATTTCCGGGTCGTAGACGGTCTTGAGAGCGCCGATCACATCGTCGCTGAGACGCGCCAGTTCCGCTTCGGGAATGCTGGAATGCACGATGCCTTCGCGCACGTCGATCTTCTCTTCATTCAGGCTCATGGCTTCTTCCTCAAGCAAAGAACTTGCGCGCATAGTCGAGCGCATTTGCAAGCGCATCCACCTCGGCGCGGGTATTATACATGCCGAAGGATGCACGGCATGTGGAGGTCACGCCGAAGCGTTTCAAGAGCGGCATGGCGCAATGCGTGCCGGCGCGAACGGCAACACCCTGGCGGTCGATCACCATCGAGACGTCATGGGCATGAATGCCCGCAAGCTCGAAGGAGAAGATGGCGCCCTTGCCTGGTGCATTGCCGAACACGCGCAGCGAATTGACTGCCTTCAGCCGCTCTTCTGCATAAGCAGTCAGATCCGCCTCATGGGCTGCGATATTTTCGCGGCCGATCTTGTCCATATAGTCGAGCGCATAACCGAGCCCGATCGCCTGCACGATCGGCGGCGTGCCGGCCTCGAAACGATGCGGCGGATCATTATAGGTGACGATATCCTCGCTCACCTCGAAGATCATCTCGCCACCGCCCTGGAACGGCCGCATCTCCTTCAGCCGGTCCTTCTTGCCGTAAAGCACGCCGATACCCGACGGGCCATAAAGCTTGTGGCCGGTCATGACATACCAGTCGCAATCGATATCCTGCACATCGACGGGCAGATGCACTGCACCCTGCGAACCGTCGATCAGAACGGGAATGCCACGCTCATGAGCGATGCGGCAGACTTCCTTGACCGGAACGATCGTGCCGAGCGCATTCGACATATGGGTAATGGCGACGAGCTTGGTCTTGTCGGTCAGGCTCTTCTCGAAATCCTCGATATGGAAGGCGCCCTCGTCATCGACAGGCACCCAGACGAGCTTGGCGCCCTGCCTCTCCCTGATGAAGTGCCAAGGCACGATGTTGGAGTGATGCTCCATGATCGTCAGTACGATCTCATCGCCTTCGCCGATCTTGGGCATGCCCCAGCCGTAGGCGACGGTGTTGATCGCCTCGGTCGAGTTCTTGGTGAAGACGATGTCATCGACCGAAGGCGCGTTCAGGAAGCGGCGAACCTTTTCGCGCGACGCTTCATAGGCTTCCGTCGCAGCATTGGAGAGATAGTGCAGGCCGCGATGCACATTGGCATATTCGTGGCTGTAGGCATGAGAGATCGCATCGATCACCGCCTGCGGCTTCTGTGCGGAGGCGCCGTTGTCCAGATAGACCAGCGGCTTGCCATGCACCTTCTCCGCAAGGATCGGGAAATCCCTGCGGATGGCTTCGACATCATAGGCAGTTGCCGGTACGATCTTGTCCATGGCGATATCCGATCAGGCGTGCTTTTCCAGCCAGGCCGAAATGACGCCTTCCAGCGCTTCGACCAGGGCTTCGTCTTCCAGTTCCTCGACGATCTCGGCAACGAAAGCGTTGACGAGCATGGCGCGCGCCTTGTTCTCCGGAATGCCGCGAGCCATCAGGTAGTAGAGATGGTTATGATCGATATCGGCAACCGTCGCACCATGGCCGCACTGCACGTCGTCGGCGAAGATTTCGAGCTCGGGCTTGACCGAGAATTCGGCATCGTCGGACATCAGCAGCGTGTTGCAGGCCATCTTGGCGTCGGTCTTCTGGGCATCGGGGGCAACCCGGATCATGCCCTGGAAGACGCCCCTGGCGCGATCAAAGACGACGTTGCGGATCACTTCGGTGGAGCCGGTATGCGGCACGTCGTGGCCGAGCACCATCGTCACGTCGGTGTGCGTCTCGGCGCCGAGCAGGTTGATGCCGCGCAGCGTCAGATCGGCGCCCTCGCCCGTCACCTTGATATTCAGCTCCTGGCGCACCAGCTTGCCGCCGGCATTGATGACGAAGAGCTTCAACTTGGCGTCAGCGCCGAGATCGACGCGGATCTGGCCGAGATGCGTATCCTCGGCCCCCTGCTGCTGCAGGATGATCCAGGTCAGTTCGGTGCCCTGCCCGACCGTGATGTCACTGACATGCGACACGAGCGCAGCATTGTCGGTCACCGACTGGTGACGCTCGATGACGACACCCTTCACATTGGCGCCGAAGCTGACTGGCAGGCGGGTATGAATGTCGCCGCCGGCATGCACGAACTGGATTTCCAGCGGCTCTTCGAACTCGGTGCCATCAGGCACGTCGACCACATAGCCGTCCTTGACGAAGCTGCCGTTGATGCGGCCGACCGCGTCATCGCGGCCGAGTGCGTCGAGATTGGCGGCGGCCGAACCATCGGTCAGCTTTTCGGAATAGACCGCAACAGCGAGATCGCCGGCAGATGCCTTGTGGACAGGCTTGCCCTGGATCACGGCAAGAACCGGCGAACCGTCGACCAGCGGCTCCAGCGCTTCCGAGCCGGCGTCACCCGCCTGGACCGGAATGTTGCGCAGCAGGTTCTTCAGGTCCGTATAGTGCCAGGCCTCGACGCGGCGCGTCGGCAGGCCTTCCCTCTTCAGGTCGTCGAGCAGCCGGTCGCGCAGCGCAGTGACTGCGCCATTGCCCGGCAGTTCGCCGATCTTCTCGTTGAAGGCTTCGATCAGCGCCGCTTCGGCCGCGGTCAGGCGGCTCGTCGTTTGCATGTTCATGGACGTCGTCCTTTCCGCCACGCTCAGGCTGCGGCGCCGATAATGTCGGCGTAACCGTTGGCTTCCAGCTCATGAGCGAGCGTCTTGTCGCCGGACTTGATGACCTGGCCCTTGTAGAGAACGTGGACCGTATCCGGCACGATGTAATCGAGCAGGCGCTGGTAATGGGTGATGACGATGACGGCACGATCCGGCGAACGCAGCGCGTTGACGCCGTCAGCCACGACCTTGAGTGCGTCGATGTCGAGGCCGGAGTCGGTTTCGTCGAGCACGCAAAGCTTAGGCTCAAGAAGCGCCATCTGCAGGATTTCGGCGCGCTTCTTCTCACCGCCGGAGAAGCCGACGTTCAGCGGGCGCTTCAGCATCTCGGTGTTGATCTGCAGCTTGGCCGCAGCGTCCTTGACCCGGCGCATGAAGTCCGGCGTCGTCAGCTCGTCTTCGCCACGCGCCTTGCGCTGCTCGTTCATCGCCACCTTCAGGAACTGCATGGTGGCGACACCCGGAATTTCGACCGGGTACTGGAAGGCGAGAAAGATGCCCTTGGAGGCGCGCTCGGCAGCATCGAGCTCGAGGATGCTCTCGCCGTTATAGAGAATGTCGCCTTCGGTCACTTCATAGTCTTCGCGGCCGGAGAGGATGTATGACAGCGTCGACTTGCCGGAGCCGTTCGGGCCCATGATGGCGGCAACTTCGCCGGCTTTCACGGTCAGGTTCAGACCACGGATGATCTCGGTGCCGTCTTCGGCGATGCGGGCATGGAGGTTCTTGATTTCAAGCATCTTTGGTTCCTGCGTTTTCTCTGCGCAGCTCACTCAGAGCCTCGCGTAATTTCTAAGAATGTCGACCTGTTGCGTTAACCGCTATCGCCCAAAACGGATTACGGCGAGAAGCAATTCGACCAGACTCGGGAAGCTCAGAATGACCTCTCCCGGCTTTTCTACACGCTGCCGGAGAAACACATAGGGCCGCTCCGGCGGCGTTTCCGTCTCGTATCTTTGCTCGCGGGGACCTATCTTCGACAGGATCTCTCCGCGCATATTCGTCAGGCGTTCAAGAATGCGCCTCTTGTCCGCCTCGCTCATGTCAGCCGACCGAGCCTTCCAGCGAGATGCTGATCAGCTTCTGCGCCTCGACAGCGAATTCCATCGGCAGTTCCTGCAGAACTTCCTTGACGAAGCCGTTGACGATCAGCGCGATTGCAGCCTCGGTCGGAATGCCGCGCTGCAGGCAGTAGAATAGCTGGTCTTCGGAAATCTTCGAGGTGGTCGCCTCGTGCTCGAACTGCGCCGTCGAATTCTTCGCTTCGATGTAAGGCACCGTATGGGCGCCGCACTTGTCGCCGATCAGCAGCGAGTCGCACTGCGTGAAGTTGCGAGCGTTCGAGGCCTTGCGGTGGGCAGAGACCTGGCCGCGATAGGTATTCTGCGAAACGCCGGCGGCGATACCCTTGGAGACGATGCGGCTCGACGTATTCTTGCCGAGATGGATCATCTTGGTGCCGCTGTCGATCTGCTGATGGCCGTTGGAAACGGCGATCGAGTAGAACTCACCTCTGGAGTCATCGCCACGCAGGATGCAGGACGGATATTTCCAGGTGATCGCCGAACCGGTCTCGACCTGCGTCCAGGAGATCTTCGAACGGTCGCCGCGGCAATCGCCACGCTTGGTGACGAAGTTGTAGATGCCGCCCTTGCCGTCCTTGTCGCCCGGATACCAGTTCTGGACCGTCGAATACTTGATCTCGGCATCGTCGAGTGCAATCAGTTCGACCACGGCGGCGTGCAGCTGGTTTTCATCGCGCTGCGGTGCGGTGCAGCCTTCGAGGTAGGACACGTAAGCGCCTTCCTCGGCGATGATCAGCGTGCGCTCGAACTGGCCGGTATTCTTCTCGTTGATGCGGAAGTAGGTGGAAAGCTCCATCGGGCACCGCACGCCCTTCGGTACGAAGACGAAGGAGCCGTCGGTGAAAACAGCCGAGTTCAGCGTCGCATAATAGTTGTCGGTCGTCGGAACGACGGAGCCAAGGTACTTCTGTACCAGCTCGGGATGTTCGCGGATCGCTTCCGAGATCGACATGAAGATCACGCCGGCCTTCTTCAACTCTTCCTTGAAGGTCGTCACGACGGAGACGGAATCGAATACCGCATCGACGGCAATCTTCGGTTTCTCGACGCCGGCGAGGATTTCCTGTTCCTTCAGCGGAATGCCGAGCTTCTCGTAGACCTTCAGGATCTCAGGGTCGACTTCGTCCAGCGACTTCGGACCCGGCGTGCTCTTCGGTGCCGCGTAATAGTGGATCGCGTTGAAATCGATCTTCGGATAATCGACACGCGCCCAGGTGGGCTCATCCATCGTCAGCCAGCGCTTGTAGGCTTCGAGACGCCATTCGAGCATCCATTCCGGCTCCTGCTTCTTGGAGGAGATCAGGCGGATGATGTCTTCGGAAAGGCCCTTGGGTGCCTTGTCCATTTCGATGACGGTTTCGAAGCCGTATTTATACTGGTCCACATCGATCTGGCGGACGCGATCGACTGTTTCCTGGACAGCAGGCATGTCACTCTCCAATCTCGCCGGATAAAAGGTCCGGCAGCTTGTCAGTGGGGCAATTGACTTGCCCCTGATGTAAGTGGCCAAAAGGGACTTTTCAGCCCTGTTGGCAAGTAGAAATTTGCGTTTCCGCAAGTTTGTGAGGCGTTCAGGCCGCCTCGCCCGCCAGCTTTCGCCGGGAGGCAATCTTGGCAAAGGCGGCAATCGCCCTATCCACGTCTTCTTCCGTCGTCGAAAAGCCGAGCGATATACGCAGCGCCCCGAGCTTCGGATCGCGGCCCATCGCCGTCAGCACGTGGCTTTCGCCGACCCTGCCGGAAGAGCAGGCAGAGCCCGCCGAAAGTGCCACGCCTTCGAGATCGAAGGCGATCTGCCCGGTCTCGGCCTTCATGCAGGGAAGCGTGAAGAAGATGGTATTGGCAACGCGCGGGCCGCCGGCGCCGTGGACGATGACATCGGGTGCTGCCGTGCGCATGCCGGCTTCCAGCCGGTCGCGCAGGACGGCAATCGCGGCATTGCGCTCCTCAAGATTCTGCAGCACGGCTTCAGCAGCTGCCCCGAAGCCGATCAGCGCCAGCGAATTCTGCGTCCCCGAGCGGTGACCCTTCTCCTGCCCGCCACCGCGGATCAACGCTTTCGGCATCAGCGCCTCGCCGCGAGCGATCAGCGCGCCCGCTCCTTTCGGTCCACCGATCTTGTGGGAAGAAATGATCATGAAATCGGCGCCGATCCGCCCGATCTCGATCGGCAGACGGCCGGCCGCCTGCACGGCATCGACCACGAAGAGCCCGCCATGCCCACGCACGATCCTGCCCGCTTCCTCGACCGGCTGGACGATGCCCGTCTCGTTGTTGACGAACATGATCGCCACCATCGGCAGGCCCGTCGACTTGTCATGGGCGTCGAGAAGCGCGGAGAGTGCCTTCAGATCGACGATGCCGGCCTCGGTTACCGGTATTTCGGTCGTCTTGTCCTTAGGGAAACGGCCACCCTCGCGCACTGCCAGATGCTCGACGGCGGAATGATAGAGGCGGCCGAGCTTCAGCGGTGTGCGGCCCATGCTGAAATCAGGCGTCAGCACCATATTGGCCGCTTCGGTCGCACCGCTCGTAAAGATCACATTGGCCGGGTCGGTGCCCGTCAGTAACGCGATCTTACGGCGCGCACCCTCGATGGCGGCGCGCGCGGCACGGCCCTCGCCGTGCACGGAATTGGGATTGCCGAAGACGTCCACGGCGCGCATGACCGCGTCACGCGCTGCAGGGTGCATCGGCGATGTTGCGTTCCAATCGAGATAAAGGCGTGGCGGCGCCATTGTCTTCGGTCCTGCGCTTGACGAGCTTGCTTCGGGCGTGGCGGCGCATTTTTCTTGAAATTTCCGCCGGGCTTGCCTTATGACACGTTCCACGCTGCGTGGATCGCCATGCAAGTTTCGAATTGTTCTAAACTGCGTTTTAGAAAAGCTGACAACTGTCGTCAAGTCATGTTGTCGCCAAACGTGGCGTGAACGCGAAATAAAACCCGGAGTACCGATGCCCGAAGTTATTTTCAACGGCCCAGCCGGCCGTCTCGAAGGCCGCTACCAGCCCTCCAAGGAAAAAAGCGCACCGATCGCCGTCATTCTGCACCCGCATCCGCAGTTTGGTGGCACGATGAACAACCAGATCGTCTACCAGCTCTTCTACATGTTTCAGAAGCGCGGTTTTACGACACTGCGCTTCAATTTCCGGGGAATCGGCCGCAGCCAGGGCGAATTTGACCATGGTGCGGGCGAGCTTTCGGATGCCGCCTCCGCGCTCGACTGGGTGCAGAGCCTGCATCCCGATTCGAAGACCTGTTGGGTCGCCGGCTACTCCTTCGGCTCCTGGATCGGCATGCAGCTTCTGATGCGCCGTCCGGAAATCGAAGGTTTCATGTCGATTGCGCCGCAGCCGAACACCTATGACTTCTCATTCCTGGCACCCTGCCCGTCCTCCGGCCTGATTATCAACGGCGACGCGGACAAGGTGGCACCGGAAAAGGACGTCAACGGCCTCGTCGAGAAGCTGAAGACCCAGAAGGGCATTCTCATCACCCACCGCACCGTGCCTGGCGCCAACCACTTCTTCAACGGCCAGGTCGATACGTTGATGGCCGAGTGCGAGGATTATCTTGACCGCCGCCTGAACGGCGAATTGGTGCCGGAACCGGCAGCCAAGCGGATCAGGTAACGGCCTGCCGCATGGCGGCCGTCATCGCGAATTCCACGCCCTTGATACCTTCGATAAAGATCGGCCCGCGCTCCCGCATGCCGATCTTTTTTAATATGTGCTGCGAGGTCAGATTGTCCGGGTGCGTGAAGGCGATGAAATGCGGCGCGAGGCTTCTTGCGAAGAACCAGTCGGCAAAGCTTGCCGCGATTTCCGTTGCATAGCCTTTGCCCCATTCCCGGGCGTAGAAAGCATAGCCCATCTCATACTCGCCGGTGTTGTAGATCGAGATCCCGGCACGTCCGATGAAGTGGCCGTCCTGTCGGCTGACGATCTTGTATTTCGTCGTGCTGTCGCGCGCCTGCTCGGCAAGATATGTTCGCAGCCGCTCTTCGCACTTTTCGCGTGACCAGGGCGCTCCGCCAGACATGTAGCGTGTCGTCTCGATTGTCGAATGCAGGTCGTGGATCAGGTCGGCATCGCCGTCTTCCCACATCCGAGCGACAAGGCGCGGCGTTTCGAAAATGACTTCCCCGCTCATCTGGCCGGCTCCGCCAGCACACCACCGCTTACCGGCTGGTTGACGCCCGTCGTGCCGGGATAGGTGAGCGGCAGCCCCTCCAGCGAGCGCACGGCCAGATAGGCCCAGGCTTCCGCCTCCATCGCATCTCCGTCGAAACCGGCCTCTTCGGCACTCATGACACGAGAACCGTTCTTCCCGGCCATGTTGGCAAACTCCGCCATGATCGTCCCATTCAGCCGTCCGCCGCCGCAGACGATGTAGACGGAGGGGCTGTCGGGCAGATAGGAGGCGCATTTGACGATCGAGGCGGCAGCCACATGCGCAAGCGTGCGCGCGCCATCCTCCAGGCTCGCCTCGCCATCTGCCAGCGGCTTGAAATCGCCACGGTCGAGCGAGCGCCGGATATTGCCCAGGAAGAACGGGCTGCCGAGATAACGGGCGGCAATATCAGGCATCACCTGCCCGCGCCCGGCAATCTCGCCGCCGGGATCGTAGGTCTTGCCGGTCTGCATCTCCACCCACTGGTCGATCAGCGTATTGCCAGGGCCACTGTCGAAGGCGGCGATGCGCCCATCCGCGCCGATATAGGTAAGGTTCGAAATGCCGCCGATATTGACGAAGCAGACGGCCTGCCCGTCCTTCTGAAACCGGCCGGCAAGGGCTGCGTGATAGGCCGGCACCAGGGGTGCACCCTGCCCGCCATGCATCATGTCATTGGCGCGCATGTCATAGACGACGGGAATCCCTGATCGTTCGGCCAGAAGCTGCCCGTCGCCGATCTGGATCGTCAGCGCATCATCAGGCCGGTGCAGCACGGTCTGGCCGTGAAAGCCGAGCACATCGATATCACCTCTGCCAAGGCCAGATTTATCGAGAAATGCCGTAACGGCATCTGCATGACGTATGGTCAGTTCGAGTTCGATCTCGCGAAGCTCGTCCGGCCGCGCAGTACGATCGGTCAGCGGCCGCGCCAGATCGAGCGCACGTTTCAGCCTCTCGCGAAATCCACCATCATAGGCCACACCCAGGAACGGTCCGCGCTCGATAAAGCCTCGCCCGTCTGTCCTGAGCAACGCCACATCGATGCCGTCCATCGAGGTGCCGCTCATCAAGCCGATCGCAGTCCTGACGATATCCATTGCGCCGCGAGCCTTTCATGCGATTCCCGGATGCACTTTTGGAAAAACAGTGCTAAACGCGCCGCGACGGTTCAACAAGCGTCAATCCCAATTCCCGTTCGACGTTCAAGAGACGAAGCCCATGCCCGAGTTCAAGTCCGATTTCCTCCGCACGCTGCAAGAGCGCGGCTTCATTCATCAGATTTCCGATGAAAGCGGCCTCGACGATCTCTTTGCCAAGGAAACCGTGACGGCCTATATCGGCTTCGATCCGACCGCACCCAGCCTGCACGCCGGATCGCTCATCCAGATCATGATGCTGCACTGGATGCAGAAGACCGGCCATCGCGCCATCTCGCTGATGGGCGGCGGCACCGGCATGGTCGGCGACCCCTCCTTCAAGGAGGAAGCCCGCCAGCTGATGACGGTCGATACGATCGAGGGCAACATCGCCTCCATCAAGCGCGTCTTCTCGAACTACCTGAACTACGGCGACGGTCCGAAGGACGCGCTGATGATCAACAATGCCGAATGGCTGCGCTCGCTGAACTATCTCGAATTCCTGCGCGATGTCGGCAAGCATTTCTCCGTCAACCGCATGCTGTCCTTCGACAGCGTCAAGACGCGCCTTGACCGCGAGCAATCGCTGTCCTTCCTGGAATTCAACTACATGATCCTCCAGGCCTACGATTTCGTCGAGCTTGCCGAGCGCTACGATTGCCGCCTGCAGATGGGCGGTTCGGACCAGTGGGGCAACATCGTCAACGGCATCGACCTCGGTCACCGCATGGGGACGAAGCAGCTCTACGCGTTGACCTCGCCGCTCTTGACCACCTCTTCCGGCGCCAAGATGGGCAAGTCGGCGACGGGCGCCGTCTGGCTGAATGCCGACATGCTCTCGGCCTACGATTTCTGGCAGTACTGGCGTAACACCGAGGACGCCGACGTTTCGCGCTTCCTGAAGCTCTACACGACGTTGCCGATGGACGAGATCGCCCGCCTCTCGGCCCTTGGCGGCTCCGAGATCAATGAGGTCAAGAAGATCCTGGCGACCGAGGTCACCGCGATCCTGCACGGCCGCGAAGCAGCGGAACAGGCAGCCGAGACGGCGCGCAAAACCTTCGAGGAAGGCGGCCTCTCCGACAACCTGCCATCGGTCGAGGTTCCCGCATCCGAACTCGACGCCGGCATCGGCCTCCTGTCACTGATCGTCCGTGCCGGTCTCGCTGCGTCCAACGGCGAAGCCCGCCGTCACGTCCAGGGCGGTGCCGTGCGCATCAACGACCAGGCCGTCAGCGACGAGCGCAAGATGATCGGCAGTGGCGAAATCACTGCCGATGGCGTCATCAAGCTGTCGCTCGGCAAGAAGAAGCATATCCTGATCCGCCGTGCGGCGTAAGCCGCGCAACAGGAACACCAAAGAGAAAAGCCGGCCTTCGCGCCGGCTTTTCCTTTGCCTTGAGCTGAAGGCTCAGGATAACGGCCGGTAACGCTTCTCCATCACGAAATTGTCGAGCTTCTGCCAGCGCTTTTCGACGGTCTGTCGCGTGACCACAACGAACCCCTTGCGCTCGAAGAATGGTCGCGCCGTCAGGCTCGCATACGTGTAGATCCGCTCCATGCCTGATGCCAGCGCCTCCTGCTCGACGCGCGCGAGCAACCGGCTCGCCACACCGAGTCCCTGAAATTCGGGATGCACGAACAACATGTCCAGGCAGCCATCGGCAACGAGATCGGAGAAGCCGACCGGCTTGCCGTCAATGTCAGCGATCCAGGCCGGGCGGCTTATCCGGCGCTCGGCCCACTTGGCGGGATCTTCCACCTGCGCCCAGGCATCGATCTGCGCAGGCGAATAATCGCGCGACGAGACTTCACGGATGGCGCGGAGGAAGATCTCGATCGTCGCGTCGCTATCCCCGGGCGTATAAGGCCGGATCAGGATGGAGTTCTGCACCGATAACCCCCAACGACTTATTGGAACTGGCGATTTACTGGAATTCGAAGATCTGGCGGAACACGCCGGGCGCGATCACCGAGAGCGGGTTGATCTGCAGGTTCGGCTGGTCGAACTTGCCTGTCAGCTTGAAGGTGATGCCGATCAGGCCTCGGTCCGAACCATTGCCGAGGATGACGCCGATCAGCGGCAGCTCGGCAAACAGCCGGTTGAGGCCATAGGCCGGCATGAAGGTGCCGGTCATGTCCATATTGCCCTTCGCATTGCGCACCACACCCTGGAAGGTGGCGCCGATCTGATCGCCGCGCAGCACGCCGTTTTCGATGGAAATTGCCCCACCGCGCGAAACGACACGGGCAAAGCCGCGCTGGAAGCGCTGAGAGGAGGTATCGATATCGCGTTTGACCGCTTCGTTCAGCGTGCGCTGGTCCGAACCGACAGGTGTGGAAACGATTGAGCGCAGGCGCTGCTCGTTGACGATCGAGAAGCGGCGCACGTCGAGCGAGCCATCCCAGCCGCCGCCCGGATTGAGACGGATGGCCAGATTGAGAAGCCCGCCCTGCATATGCTGGTAGAGATCGGCAAAGCGTGAGACGGAGCCGGCATCGCCGCTGGTAATGTTGATGACGCCGCCGCCCTGCATCTGGCTGACGACCGCCTCGCCGCTATCGGTGATGCCGGAGAAATTCAGCGATTGCAGCCGGCTGCCACTCATGGTGATCTGCGCCTGGAAATTGCCGATCTTCTCGTCATTGAAGCCGATGATGTTCTGCAGCTTCGCCCGCACGCTCACGCTGCTGTTGTCGCTGCCGTCGCCATCGCTGCCCGAATCCGATTTCAGCCGGGCGATGATCGGTCGCGCATCGGCGCTGGCGCCGGACACGGAAATATCGAAGCCGCCTTTGCTGCGCTTCAGCGACAACCCGAAATCATCGACGGAAGACAGTTTCACGCTGTCGAAATCCGCCGATATCAGGCCGCTCTTGCCGATCATAAGCGCCCCGGTCGCCCCGAAGCCATCCCCCTTCAGGCGGAAATTCTTGACCTGCATATTGTCAGGCGGGCCGGAAACCTCGAATTCGGCATTGGCGGGAATCCCGACACCCTTCGACCAGCCGATCCAGGGCAGATCGAGCGATGCCTTGCCGAGATCGAGCTGCACGTCCTGCCGGTCCTCGTCGAGGCGCGTCAGCACCAGCTTGACGCTGCCGCCGAGGATGCCGGACAGGCCGGGCAGCAGCCTGTCGCGCTGATCGCCGTTCAGCGTTGCCGTGATCACGCGCTGCGGCTCGATGCCGGAAGATTTGTCGACAGGCTCCAGCATATCGATATCGGCGGAGACGCCATCGATATCGGCCTTGCCCTTGACCTTCACCTGCTGCGGATCGGCATCGAGCGTGCCGTCGAGATTGGTGATGACGCGCCCCGAGAACGGCTTGGCAAGCGCGATATCGGTGAGCTTCATCTGCGCCTCCCATTCGGGCGGCGGCGGGTTCTGCGAGGACAGAAGTCCGAAATGCGCCTGCACATGCGCGTCGATAGTGCCTTTAAGGTCGTCGGGCGCAAAGCCTGCGCGCTGCAACACCTTGATCGGCTTGTAGGTCAGAAGCTCGCCCACGGCATCCGCTGAACCTGAAACGGAAATGTCGGCATCGGCCATCAGCGGCTTGTCATAGACTGACGGCATCACGAAGGTGCCCGGCTGCACTGTTACTGAACGTCCGGATGGGAAATAGGAGGTGCCGCTCTTGAGTGAGATCGTCGCCTTTCCGCCCGTCAGGTCGAAATGCGCCGTGGTATCGCGCACAGGCGGGATCTCGCCGGCCACATTCAGGCGCGTCCCGTCGATGTCGAAGGCGATACGAAGCTGGTTTTCGTCGAGCCGCAGGCCGCGTCCTCCCGCCGCCTCGTCCAGCCGGCCCGGTGGAATGAAGACGGAAATGGAAGCATCGGTCACCACGCCGCCGAAGAGGTTTGCCAGCACCCAGACCCGTGCTTTGGATGCCATCCAGAAAGGCCAGAGCTGCTTGACCGCCGTCGTCTGCATCTGCTGCGACTGGCCGGCAAAACTGATCTCCGGTGATTTCTCGTTCAGCCGGATGTGCAGCGCCCCATAGAGGGAGCCGAGCGGCGAGGAAGCAACCATATTCGTGAACTGGAATTCGCGGCCGGCGACGAGATAGCGTCCGGTCGCCTGCAGATCGAAGGA
Organism: Rhizobium sp. CF142; assembly: GCF_000281145.1. Classification (NCBI taxonomy): domain Bacteria; kingdom Pseudomonadati; phylum Pseudomonadota; class Alphaproteobacteria; order Hyphomicrobiales; family Rhizobiaceae; genus Rhizobium; species Rhizobium sp. CF142. The sequence continues at coordinate 44,031 of NZ_AJWE01000130.1, forward strand.
CAGCGGCTGCTCTCCGGAATTAGGTGCGGCCGTACCGCCGCTGATCAGCGCGTCAATGCCGAACCCCTTGCCCGCACTCGGATCGAGCTTGTCGAGGTCGATCAGCGCGCCCGTGATCGGCAGAATGGTTGCGCCGAGATGCAGCTGCGATTTTGCGATCTCCAGTGTCTGCTTGTCGAAGTCATAGGCCAGATTGAGTTGCCCGTCCGTCAACTCCTGAGAATCGCCGTCGACATAGATAAGGCCCGGATCGAGTGTGAGGGCCGCATTGAGCGATGGCTTGGCACCGTCAGTAGCTCTAACCGCGGAAATGGTGAGATCGCCGAAAGTGTTGAGGCCCTGGCGGATCTCACCCTGTTCGTTGCGCTTCAGCGTAAAGGGCGTCAGGTCGGCATGCGACAATGTGGCGATGAGCCGGGATGCGTGCCCGCCCGTCTGCTCGGTGATCACATTGAGGTCAGCTGCCTCGCCGTTGATGGAAATCTGGCCGCTGAGCTGCAGCGAGTTCGGCCCGGCATGTTCGAAGGCGAGACTGTCGACGACGAGCGAAAGCGGTCCATTTGCCGTATCCGCGAGCTTGATATCGATACCGGAGATGCGCACGGAGTCGGTAGCGCCGCGTTCGACGAAGCTTTCGAACAGGTCGAGATGCGAGAAGATCGTCTCCATTGCCGCTGGAATGGCATCGACGCGCAGGTCGTCAAGCTTGATGGGTGCGGTTGATGGAAGCAGTGACGTGTCGAGGGCGATGCCGTCTGCTTCGACCGATGATATGGCGATGCGGCCACGGAAGAGCTGCAGCGGATCGAGCGCCATGCGCATGGAGGATGCGGTGGAAAGATGCTGGCCGCTCTGCTGGTCGATCATGTTGACGTCACGCGCTTCGAGCGCCAGCCGCAGGCCGGAGGTGAAGCGGATGACGGTCGAGCCGACCTCGGCGCGATAGCGCGGCCCAAGCGCGCTGTTCAGCGCCGACTGCGCCTGCTGCGATAACGGCGCGTCGATGATCCCGCTTTCGATGGTGAAGACGATCGCCGCCAGGATGAACAGGATGACCGCGCAGAATCCACCCGTGGCCTTCGCCGTGCCGCGCATGCGGGAGCGCGGCGGCGGGCAATGCACGATAAGAGGATCCTCCACCTGCGCTGAAGGCAGGCTGTGCAAGGCGACGATGTCCTTCTTGCGGAACGTGACCTTTTCGCCGCGGATGGCTGACATGCGCCTTGGGAAACTCCTGAATCTGGTTTGAATGGCTCTGGGCGGGACGCCGTTTCATCCACTATATAACCTGCCTGATATAGTATCTCTCCTAAACCCGGCAAAAGAAAGTTTTGAGATGTCCGCACCCGGTATTGGCTCCCGTGCTCCCGATTTCAGCCTCCCGCGCGATGGTGGCGGGCGCATTTCGCTCTCTGATTATCACGGCAAGCCGGTGGTCCTTTTCTTCTATCCCAAGGATGACACGACGGGCTGCACGACCGAATCTCTGGATTTTACAGCACTTGCCGATGAGTTTGCGGCCGCCGGCGCCGCCATCGTCGGCATGTCGCCCGATTCGGCCACCTGCCACGACCGCTTCATCAAGAAACACAAACTGACGGTGGCACTTGCCTCGGACGAAGAGAAGACGGTGCTGCAGGCCTATGGCGTGTGGAAAGAGAAGAAGATGTATGGCCGCACCTTCATGGGCGTCGAGCGCACCACCTTCCTGATCCGCAAGGACGGCACGATTGCCACCATCTGGCAGAAGGTAAAGGTTGCCGGCCATGCCGAAACGGTGCTGGCAGCCGTCAGGAACCTAGCTGCGTGACGACCATTACTTCGCTGCGCGGCGGCGCGATCGATGCGATCCGCTCCGCCGATCTCGACCGCAAGACGGAGCTCGCGCAGGAAAGCGCTACCAGATGGTTCGCCCGGCGCATTTCGCTGCGCTCGCCACTGGATGCGCCCCTGCCCGAGCGTCCCGGCCGGCCGGAAAAACCGCTGCTGGTGCCGCCCACGCAGGTCGGAAAACGCTCGCTCCATACCGTGCATGGCCGCATCGCCCTGCTCCACGCGATCGCCCATATCGAGCTCAATGCCGTCGATCTGGCGCTCGACATCGTTGCCCGATTTGCCTCGGCGCATGTGCCGAATTCCTTCTTCGATGGCTGGATGCAGGTGGCCTACGAAGAGGCCAAGCACTTCCGCATGGTGCGCAAGCGGCTCAATGATCTCGGCGCCGATTATGGCGATCTGCCCGCTCATGACGGCCTCTGGCAGGCGGCACATTCGACCCGCAACGACCTGACGGCCCGGCTTGCCGTCGTGCCGCTCATTCTCGAAGCGCGCGGCCTCGATGTTACACCTGCGCTGCAGGCCAAGATGCGTGAGACCGGCGACCTCGAAAGTGCCGCCGTTCTCGACGTCATCTACAACGACGAGAAGGGCCATGTCGCCGTCGGCGCCAAATGGTTCCGTTTTCTCTGCGCCCGCGAAAAGCGCGATCCGGCAAGGACATTCCAGGAGCTGGTGCGGTCCAATTTCCGCGGTCCGCTGAAGGCGCCGTTCAACGATGTGGCCCGTGCCGAAGCCGGCCTGACCCCCTCCTTCTACCGCGCGCTCACCTCGACCAGCCAGAGTTGAGCGACAAGCTCCAACAGGCCTGCGTAAACCGACTGTTAACCATAAAAGTATGTAATCATTTCCCAATGAGGCTGGGCGCTAAAAGCGAATCTTTGGGAGACCCTTCGTGACGAACGGACATCACAGTCGGGTCTTCGGCAAGAGGGCGCAGGAACACGTCCTCATTCTTGCCAGCGGCGACAAGGTGCGGCACATGACGGTGAAGCCTTGGATGGCGGCGCTGGCCTTCTGCTTCGTCGGCGTCTTTTCCATCGGCTATCTGCTCGCCACCTCCTACCTCGTACTGCGCGACGATCTGATCGGCGCGACCATGGCCCGCCAGGCCCGCATGCAGCATGACTATGAGGATCGCATCGCAGCGCTGCGCGCCCAGGTCGACCGCATCACCTCTCGCCAGCTTCTCGATCAGCAGGTGGTGGAGGACAAGGTCGACAAGCTGATGGAACAGCAGATGGCGCTGACTTCGCGCCACGGCAAGCTCGATAATCTGCTCGATCGCGCCCAAAGCTCCGGCCTGACGGGCAAGGATGCGTCTACCGCGGATATGCCGGCGCAATCCTATGCGCCCGAGATCAAGGATAAACGCGCTTCGCTGACCGGCGGTGCGCAGGCGATCGAAAAGATGCTGGCAGGCGACAGCAAGCCGACCGACGCCGAGACCCCCGACAATTCCACCCTTGCCTATGTTCCCGCTGAGGAAACCGTCGGCGATCGCGCGGACCGCATCTTTTCGAAGGTCACGCTCTCACTGAAGACCGTCGAGCAGGACCAGAAGAACCGCATCGACCAGCTGACGAGCGACGCCGGCAACGCCGCCAATACGATCGAAGGCGTGCTCGACCGCTTCCATATAGCCGTTCCGGCTGAGACGATCGCCGCCAAGGAAGAAGAGGACAGCGCCATTGGCGGTCCTTACGTCGAGCCCGAAAGCAACGACGATTTCAACAATTCACTCGTCCAGCTCGATGGTGCGCTGACGCGTCTGGAAGCGGTGCGCAGCACCGCCGAAGCCCTGCCCTTCCGCAATCCGGCCATTGGCAAGGAAGTCACGAGCCCCTTCGGCAACCGGCGCGATCCCTTTCTTGGCCGGCTTGCCCTGCATTCCGGCATCGACTTCCGTTTCTCGCCCGGTGAAAGGATCCGCCCCACCGCGCCCGGCAAGGTGATTGCAGCCGGCTGGACCGGAGGCTACGGCAACATGGTCGAGGTCGATCACGGCAACGGCATTTCGACGCGCTACGGCCATATGTCGGAAATATTGGTCAAGGTCGGCGATACGGTCGATCGCAACGATGTCATCGGCCTTGCCGGCAGCACAGGCCGCTCCACCGGTACGCACCTGCATTATGAAGTACGTCAGGATGGACATGCCGTCGATCCGATCTACTTCATGAATGCCGGCCTTAAACTTGCCACTTATATAAAATAGCCGGATCGCAGTAACGAACGCTTCACCTCGCTACCTGGGGTGGAGACGCTATTCCTTGACTTGCCGGCCGTTTAGGACTATGTCGCCCACCATTGCGGCATGCAATCCTGCCGACTCGCCAGAGACCGGCCGAACGGAACGGAAACAGTTTTCCCTTTGACGACATTTGCTGAACTTGGTTTGAGCCCCAAAGTGCTCTCCGCTGTTACCGATGCGGGCTACACCATCCCCACTCCCATTCAGGCCGGGGCAATTCCCTTCGCGCTTGAGCGCCGCGACATCTGCGGCATCGCACAGACCGGCACCGGCAAGACGGCATCCTTCGTTCTTCCCATGCTGTCGCTTCTGGAAAAGGGTCGCGCCCGCGCCCGCATGCCCCGCACGCTGATCCTGGAGCCGACCCGCGAGCTGGCCGCCCAGGTTGCCGAAAACTTCGAAAAATACGGCAAGAACCACCGCCTCAACGTCGCCCTCCTCATCGGCGGTGTTTCCTTCGAAGAGCAGGACCGCAAGCTGGAGCGCGGCGCAGACGTTCTGATCTGCACCCCCGGCCGTCTTCTCGACCATTTCGAGCGCGGCAAGCTGCTGATGAGCGGCGTCGAAATCCTCGTCATCGACGAAGCCGACCGCATGCTCGACATGGGCTTCATTCCCGATATCGAGCGCATCGCCAAGCTGATCCCCTTTACCCGCCAGACCCTGTTCTTCTCGGCCACCATGCCGCCGGAAATCCAGAAGCTCGCGGACCGCTTCCTGCAGAACCCGGAACGGATCGAAGTGTCCAAGCCGGCCTCGGCATCGAGCACGATCACGCAGCGTTTCGTCGCTTCCCACGACAAGGATTACGAGAAGCGCGCCACATTGCGTGACCTCATCCGCGCTCAGACCGATCTGAAGAACGCGATCATCTTCTGCAACCGCAAGAAGGATGTCGCTGATCTCTTCCGTTCGCTGGAGCGTCACGGCTTCTCGGTCGGCGCCCTGCACGGCGACATGGACCAGCGCTCGCGCATGGCCATGCTTGCCAACTTCAAGGACGGCAACATCCAGCTGCTCGTTGCCTCCGACGTCGCCGCCCGCGGCCTCGATATTCCCGATGTCAGCCACGTCTTCAATTTCGACGTGCCGATCCATTCGGAAGACTATGTTCACCGTATCGGCCGCACCGGCCGCGCCGGTCGCTCCGGTGCTTCCTTCACCATCGTCACCCGCCGCGACCAGAAACATGCTGACGCGATCGAAAAGCTGATCGGCGAAAAGGTCGAATGGCAGAGCGGCGATCTCTCCTCTCTGCCGCCGGCCGAAGAAAGCCGCGACAGCGAGCGTTCTCCCCGCCGTGGAAAGCCTCGTGAGCGGGATAGAGATCGTGGCCGCGACCGTGACCGCCGGCCTGCGAGTCATAAATCTGATATCAATGCCGAAGATAATGGCGTTGAAGTCGTGGAAGCAGCACCAGCAAGACCAGCAAGGGCCGAAACCGTGAAGAACGAGCGCAAAGCAGAACCGAAGCCACAGAACAACGCGCGCAACGGTCGGCAGTATCCGGCGAATGACGACAATCGTGAGCGTCGCCGCCATCGTGACCATGACGACGGCCCGACGCCGGTCGGTTTCGGTGACGATATCCCCGCCTTCATGCTGATTGCTGGCAACGCCAAGGCCTGAGTGCCCCATGGGCCAGCCCGGCATCGATTTCCCAGGCCTCGGTGTAGGCCTGGTGATTTTGCGCGACGGCAAAATCCTTCTCTACAAGCGCATGCGTCCGCCTGAAGCCGGCTACTGGAATATCGTCGGCGGTAAGGTCGACCATATGGAGCCGGCTGAGGAAGCCGCGCGTCGCGAGGCGGAAGAAGAAACGGGAATGACCATCGGCCGCATCGAGCGGATCGGCTTGACCGAACAGATCATCGATGCCGACCGCCAGCACTGGATTTCCCTTCTCTATATCGCCCGCGACGTGGTGGGCGAACCACAGCTCACCGAACCCGACAAGCTCTCGGATTTCGGCTGGTTCGGCCTTGCCGACCTGCCCGAGCCGCTGTCGGCTTTCACGAAGGTCGCGATATCAGCTCTTCCAGCCGGCGAGTTGCGCTGATCATTCAGCCCGCAGCGCCGCCTCATAGGCAAGCCGCACCCAGCGCGCCATGATGTCGGGATCGTCATAGGCCTCGTCGGGGATGCTCCAATAGGGCATCTTCACCGGAGTTCCCTTCTTGCCCTCGTAGAACCATTGGCTGGCGCCCGCCGCGGCAAATTCCGGTGCGCTCTCTTCATCGGCCTTCAGCAGGATTTCGTCGCGCACTTCGAGCGCCAGGATGCGGCCGAGATGGTAGATGCCTTTGCCGCCGAACATGCGCTTGACGGTGACGGGGCCAAGCGACTGAAACATTTCCTCGATGCCGGCATTGTCCATGCTGCTGAGCCTATATCGTGTGATAACCGCGGTTCAAATAAAGAAGCGCCGGGTGGATCTCGGTGAAACGAACGGCAGCGACTTCGCCGAAGATGACGTTATGGGTCGGCATTTCCTTGATGTCGGTCACCCGGCAGTCGAAGACGGCAAGCGCATCGGCAAGCACGGGCGCGCCCGTTGCCAGCGTTTCGAAGCGGGCACTCAAGAAACGATCCCCATTTTCCAGATGCGTGCGGCCTGAAAAAGCATCGGCAACACCCTGATGGTGGGCGCCGAGTGAGTTCAGCGCGAAGATGCCGCTGCGCCAGAAGATCTCGTTCTTCTCATTGGTGTTGTTGAGGCAGACGAGAACGGAAGCCGGATTGTCGGATACCGAGCAGGCAGCCGTGATGGTGACGCCGCGGCGGGTTTCACCGAGCGCCGTCGTCACGAGCTGCACATGGCCGGCATAGCGGCTCATGGCATCGCGATAGAGGCCGGGATCGATATGCTGCCTGTTCAACACATGCTTCTCCACAATCAGTGTCTTGTTTTTGTTATTTCACCAATATGGCGGGCATCGGTTACCTTTTCTACAATGGCACCCTCTAAAAGCTGCAGAACACGCTTGTTTTTCTTTGACGATTGCCGCCGTGCGGATAAAAGGGCATGGACAAGACGAGAGACCTGCACTTTTCATGATGACCCTGCGTGTCATAGCCGCCCTTCTGTCGCTCATGGCGTTGACGGCCGAAAGCCGTGCGGCCGGCGTGACGATCGGCGTCGTGGCACCGCAGGACGGCACTTTCGCCTCGCTCGGCGCCCAGATTTCCGCCGGCGCGAATTTTGAGATCCAGCGGGCCGGTAATACGGTCGTTCCCGTCAATGAGACCTGCCAGGACAATAGCGGCCAGGCGGTCGCCGATGCGCTGATCGCCGCCAAGGTCCAGATCGCCATCGGCTTCCTCTGCAGCGAGACGCTGGAAGGCGCCCTGCCGAAGCTGAAGGACGCCAATATTCCCGTCATCACCGTGTCCGTGCGCTCGCGCATCCTGATGGAGGATTCGCTGAAGAACGGCTGGCTCCTCTTCCGCCTCGGCCCGCAGGATAGCGATGAAGCCGCCAAGATCATCCAGATCATCCTGCAGCAATGGACGGCGTCTCCGATCGCCCTTATCGAGGACGGCACGATCCACGGTCGCGAACTGACGGAAGCCGTGCGCAATGCGCTCGAAGAAAATGGCCTAAAGCCCGTTTTCACCGACACGTACCGGCCGGGGCAGGAACAACAGATCGGCCTCGTGCGCCGCCTGAAACGGGCCGGCGCCACCAGGGTCTTCATCGGCGGTGACAGGAACGATGTCGCCATCATCGCCCGTGATGCCAAGGCCGAAAATATCCCGCTTGACATTTTGAGCGGCGATGCGATGCGCGCCGCAAACCAGCCGCTCGTGCTGGCGGATGGCGTGCGCGCCGTCGCCATTCCCGAATATGCGCTTCTGCCGGATGCGGCTGCGACCGTCGAGGCCTTGAGCGCGGCCGGAACCGAGCCGGAAGGTTATGTCCTGCCGGCAGTAGCTGCCGCGCTGATCGCTGATCAGGCGGTGCAGGCAGCGGTCGCCGAAGGCAAGCCGGTGGCCGAAAAGCTCATCGGAATGCAGTTCAATACATCGATCGGACCGGTCACCTTCACGCCGGCCCATGAACTGTCGCAAAATCCCTATCGTCTTCTCGAATGGCGCGGCGACACTTTCATCCCGCCTGCCGATGGGACAGACTGATCTATTGAAATTTGCCGTGAGGCGGTTCGTCCGCTTCCGGTTGAGAGGAGACCGAGACCATGACGACACTGCCCATCCGCATCGCCCCATCGATCCTGGCGGCAGATTTTGCAAAGCTCGGCGAGGAAGTGCGCAACGTCACCGCGGCCGGCGCCGACTGGATCCATCTCGACGTCATGGACGGGCATTTCGTGCCGAACATCTCCTTCGGCCCCGATGTCATCAAGTCGCTGCGCTCCTATACGGATGCGACCTTCGACTGCCATCTGATGATCTCGCCGGCCGACCCCTATCTGGAGGCTTTCGCCAAGGCCGGCTGCGACCGCATCACCGTGCATGCCGAGGCAGGACCGCATCTGCACCGCTCGCTGCAGACGATCCGCCATCTCGGCAAGAAGGTCGGCGTCACCCTCAATCCGGCAACCCCGCTCTCGGCGGTCGAGAACGTGCTTGACGATGTCGACCTCATTCTCATTATGTCCGTCAACCCCGGTTTCGGCGGCCAGAAATTCATTCCGGCAATGGCAGACAAGATCGCAGCGGCGAAGTCACTCATCGGTGATCGCCCGATCGAGCTTGAGGTGGACGGCGGCGTGACGGTCGATACTGCGCCTGCCGTGGCAAAGGCCGGCGGCAATGTGCTCGTCGCCGGATCGGCAATTTTCAAGGGCGGCTCGGTCGAGACCTATCGCCAGGCCATTTCCGCCCTTCGCAACGCGGCTGAGGGAGCTCGCTGATGACGAAGCGCATGTTCATGGGCGGACTTTTCGCCGCCCTGCTGACCGGCATGGCGGCCACGGCCTCTGCCGGCGATATTGCCAATATGCAGCCTGTCGGCTTCTCCTCCGATGGCAAGGTCTTTGCCTTCCAGGAATTCGGCATGAAGGATGGCAAGATCCCCTATTCGGATACCTATTTCATCGATACCGACACGGGAGCCGATCTCGAGGGCACGCCCTTTCATCTGGAACTGACTGACAAGGATGCCGATCTGTCCAAGGCACGCCGCCAGAATCTAACGGCGGCCCGCCAGCAGATGGACAAGTACGATCTTCTGACCAATCCCGGCCTGATCGCCGCGTTCAACCCGCCGACCGAGCTCGGCTCGCCGATGAAAACGATCCGTTACACGACGATTGCAAGTGACGGCCCGCCGCGGGGCGCTTATTCGCTGCTGCTCGGCGATGCCGAAGTCGCCAGGCCGGAAAGCTGCAAGGATGTCAACCGCGTCATCGGCTTCACCCTGCAGCTCATCGAGAAGGACGGTGCGCCGAACCGCCAGCTGGTGCATGAGGACAAGTCGCTGCCGGCGGATCGCGGCTGCACCGTGGAATATCGCATGGGCGGCGCACTCGTCTATCAGCCGGAATCGGGCAAGCCTGTCCATATCGCCCTCATCTTGGCGCTGAGCGCCTCTCCTGACGGTCGCAACGGCCGCTGGATCGCCGTTCCGGTTCACCCCTGAGAATGAACCGTCTGCGGGCGGCATGGCCGTCCTTATCAGAACTTTTCATCGGCGCCCCGCTCTGGGGCGTCCAGATGCTGCTCTCGGCCATGGTCGGCCTCTATCTGCGCAATGGATGGGAGACGAGCCATGTGCTCGATCTCTCCATCCTCTATTTCGGCGGCGGGCTGCTCTCCTGGCCCTTCAACTTGCTTGTCGGGCGCTATCTTGCGATCGGCCATCAGGTGGAGGCGCGTTTTGCCGCGTTCTTCCTGGCGCTGACGACAGGTACGGTCCTGATGACGGCCTTTCTCTTCGCCATGGATTACCGGATTTTCTATTCCCGCTGGCATTCGCCGTTCGGCTCCGTCATCTGGATGTTTCAGTTCGTCTTTACCGGCGCCAGCGCCGTCTATCAGTTCCTCGTCCTTGGCCTGGGGCTGTTTTTGCCCCTCGGACTGGTCGGTCTTTTTGTCACCAGCCTGGCTCTTGCCAAACGCATGCGTTGAGATTGCCGGCCGTCTTTGCTACAGGGGCCGCAGCTACTGTCACGAAATGAAGGCGCTCGCCCATGATCCCTCGTTATTCCCGGCCCGATATGGTCGCCATCTGGTCTCCCGAAACCAAGTTCCGCATCTGGTTCGAGATTGAGGCGCATGCCTGCGACGCGCTGGCAGACCTCGGCGTGATCCCGAAGACGGCCGCCGCCACCATCTGGGAAAAGGGCGGCAAGGCGACTTTCGACGTTGCCCGCATCGATGAGATCGAGGCCGTCACCAAACATGACGTCATCGCCTTCCTGACGCATCTTGCGGAAATCGTCGGCCCGGACGCCCGCTTCGTCCATCAGGGCATGACCTCTTCCGACGTGCTCGACACCACGTTCAACATCCAGCTCGTGCGCGCTGCCGATATCCTGCTCGCCGACATGGACCGTGTTCTGACAGCGCTGAAGACGCGTGCCTTCGAGCACAAGGATACAATCCGCATCGGCCGCAGCCACGGTATCCATGCCGAGCCGACGACGATGGGCCTGACCTTCGCCCGCTTCTATGCCGAGATGAGCCGCAACCGCGCCCGCCTCGTTGCCGCCCGCGCCGAAATCGCGACCGGTGCCATCTCCGGCGCTGTCGGCACCTTCGCCAATATCGATCCTGTTGTCGAAGAGCATGTCTGCGCGGCACTCGGCCTCGTTCCGGAACCCGTCTCCACGCAGGTTATCCCGCGTGACCGCCACGCAATGTTCTTCGCAACGCTTGGCGTCATCGGCTCGTCGATCGAAAACGTCGCGATCGAAATCCGCCACATGCAGCGCACCGAAGTGCTGGAGGCAGAAGAATTCTTCTCGCCGGGCCAGAAGGGCTCGTCTGCCATGCCGCACAAGCGCAACCCGGTCCTGACTGAAAACCTGACCGGCCTTGCGCGTCTCGTGCGCATGTCGGTCGTACCCGCGATGGAAAACGTGGCGCTCTGGCATGAGCGCGACATCAGCCATTCGAGCGTCGAGCGCGCCATCGGCCCGGACACGACGATCACCCTCGATTTCGCGCTGAACCGTCTGGCCGGCGTCGTCGAAAAGCTCGTGGTCTATCCCGAGAACATGGAAAAGAACCTCAACAAGTTCCGTGGCCTCGTCCATTCGCAGCGCGTTCTCCTGGCGCTGACCCAGGCCGGCACCTCCCGCGAGGACGCCTACCGCCTCGTGCAGCGCAACGCCATGAAGGTCTGGGAACAGGGCAAGGATTTTCTGGAAGAACTGCTCGCCGATGCCGAGGTCCGCGCCGCGCTTTCCGAAGAAGACATTCGCGAGAAGTTCGATCTCGGTTATCATACGAAGCACGTCGACACGATCTTCCGCCGCGTCTTCGGCGAAGCTTGATCGGCACTAGAGCGCCGTGCGTCCATTCGGACGCACTAAGGACGCTCTAACTCTTTGAATTTACGCATCAAGCTTTCCGAAAATCGATTCCGATTTTCGGGCCGATGCTATAGCCATGTCACGAGACGGCGCCCGCGAGGCGCCGTTTTCATTTTCGCTTCCGGGACGAGGTCGCTGGTGCAGCGCGCTTCTTTTTCTCTGGCTTCCCGATCGATGTATCGCCCGGCTCATCCGATATCTCGCAGGCCTCTGTCTCACCCCTGCCCTTGGCCGCTTTGGCCACCAGGCGGTCGAGATGCTTGAGGTCTTCTTCGTCGAGATTTTCGATACCGATGAAGCGGTTCTCGGCATGGCTCGTCAGGATGATTTCGTTGAGCTTCGCCTGGATGGCCCGCGTATCGCGTGTCTGCGCATTCTGAAGCACGAAGACCATCAGGAAGGTGATGATCGTCGTGCCGGTGTTGATCACCAGCTGCCAGGTTTCCGAGTAGTCGAAGACAGGGCCGAGAGCAGCCCAGATGATCACGGCGATGAGCGCCAGAATGAAGGTCACCGGCTTGCCCGCCCACTCCGATATCTTGGTTGCGAAGCGGGCAAATACGTGGCGTATGGTCACCTTGAAATCCTCCTTCGAAGTCGGCGCAAGACAAACTCCAAGCAAGGTTCCGAGGTTCCAGAGTGCAGTGAAATTCCGGGGCATCGTGCAAATTCGCGATACCCCGGGAATGCTGTCGTCACATGGCTTCGCGGGCAATCAGTTTCCGGTAAAGATGCCAGGTCGCATGGCCGAGGATCGGGATGACGAGTGCGAGGCCGACAAAGAGCGGGATCGTGCCGATGACGAGCGACGCGGCAACGATCAGGCCCCAGAGCAATACCGGTATCGGATTGACGAAGGTTGCCCGGATCGAGGCGACCATCGCAGCCACCGCCCCGCAATCCCTGTCGAGCAGCATCGGGAAGGTCACGACGGTGATCGCCAGAACGACGAACGCAAAGCCGAGGCCGACCAGATTGCCCCACAGGATGAGTTGCATGCCTTCAGGCGTACCGAACACTTGCTGCAGGAAGAGCGACATGGAGCGCGGGAAGACTTCGCCGAGAAGGCCCGTATAGATGGTTTGCGCCGTGACCAGCCAGACGGTGAAGATCCCAAACAGCAGGAGGCCGACGGCGATGATGGACGGCAAAGCCGGTGAATGGCGCACGTCGAGTGCATGTTTCCAGGACGTATCGAGCCCGGCCTCGCGCCGGCGGCTCATTTCATAAAGGCCGATCGCGGCAATCGGGCCGATCAGCACAAAGCCCGACATCAGCGGAAAGATCATCGGTGCGAGATTGGCGCCCGAGCTCAGCATCGTCAGGAAGATACCGGCGATCGGATACATGAGACACAGGAAAACGTAATGCGAGGGCTTCTCGCGGAAATCCTCGAAACCCAGCCTGAGCGCGTCGAAGACGTCGGCTATGCTGATCCTGTTGACCACGGGCCGTGCGAAGTTCTCGCCAGCGCCCGTCATGACATGAAATGTCGTCACGGCTTTCTCCTCCTCAGCCAAGATGAGCCGGAGGCGAATGTGTGGGCAACGAGGGGCCGACACGAGAACGCAACCGGCATAAAGCCACTTTAGCAAATTTTTTTAGCTAAGTCGCTCTTTCCCTTGACATCGCGGTTAAGCTTTCTCACATCGGCGGCACCATGAAAGCTTCAGACGCAGATATCCTCATCATTCCCGGCTATACCAATTCCGGCCCCGACCATTGGCAGAGCCGCTGGGAAGCAAAACTCAGCACCGCGCGCCGCGTCGAGCAGGCGGAATGGTCCAAGCCCGTGCGTGAGGACTGGACTGCCCGCATCGCTGAAGCGGTGAATGCCTCGACACGCCCCGTGGTGCTCATCGCCCATTCCCTCGGGGTGCCGTCGGTGATCCACGCAATTCCGCTGTTTCAAAAGCGCGTTGCCGGCGCCTTCTTCGTGGCGCCGCCCGATGTTGCCAATCCGGATATCCGCCCGAAGCATCTGATGACCTTCGGCCCCTACCCGCGCGATCCGCTGCCTTTCCCCTCGATTACGGTCGCCAGCCGCAACGATCCCTTCGGCACCTACGAGCATGCTGACGACATCGCCAACAGCTGGGGTTCCTTCCTGGTGGATGCGGGCGAGTCCGGTCATATTAACTCGGAATCCGGCCACGGCCCCTGGCCGGAAGGCACGATGGTCTTTGCCCAGTTTCTCAGCCGCCTGCCCGGCTGAGAAAGCCAAAAAATCCGGCATTTCCAGTGAATTAAGCGATCGCTTTCTAAGCATTTCTTAATGGAAAGACCGCAGACTGCGCTGACGCCAGAAAAGCGAGAGCGCCCGTGAAGCAAACCCACCCGCCAAAAGCCGCCTATGTCAGTTGCGACGAGCCGGCGGCCGATGGGTTCGCAAGCTACCCCGACGATTCCGACATTGCCGAGCGCGAAAGCCGCTGGAACTACGCACTCGTCGGCTCCGGCCTCGGTGTCTGGGACCACAACTACCGCCTCGACAAGAAATATTATTCGCAGACCTGGAAGAGCATTCGCGGCATGGCGCCGGATGAGGAGGCCGACGGCGACTACGAGGCCTGGCTGCAGCTCGTTCATCCCGATGATCGCGATTTCGTCGTCAACGCCATCGAGCGCCAGAATGCCGGCGACCCTGACTATCATGTCTTCCAGTATCGAGAGCGCCACAAGAACGGCCAGTGGGTCTGGATCGAATGCCGCGGTGCACCCGTCGAATGGGATGAGGACGGCGCTGCTCAGCGCGTCGTCGGCACGGACACCGACATCACCGCGCGCAAGGAAACCGAGGAGATGCTGGCGCAGCTCTCCCGCCGTCTCGACCTTGCTTTGCAGATCAGCGACATCGGCGTTTTCGAAGCCGATATCGATCACGGGACCGTCGAATGGGACGACCGCCTCATTGCCATCTACGGACTGGAGGATGCCGATCGTTTCTCCGCAGCCAATGCCTGGCTCAGCACTGTTCATCCTGATGATCGCGATCGCGTCAACGAAACCGTCGAAAGCAACGTCAACAACGAGACCGGCTTTCATCAGGAATTCCGCATCATCAGAGGCGATGGCGCCGAGCGCATCATCCGTGCCCGCTCGGCCTTCTTCGTCGACGGCAATGGCTGCCGCAAGCTGATCGGCGCCAATTGGGACGTGACAGAGGAAGTGGCGCTGCGCAACGAGTTGCGGCGCGCCAAGGATCTTGCAGAAGCCCGCAACCGCGAACTCGAAGCCGCCAAGGAAAGCATCGAGCATCTGGCGTTCCATGATTATCTGACCGGCCTGCCGAACCGCCGCTATCTCGACAAGATGCTGGAGGAGCGCTCCGCCCATTGCCGCGAGGAAGGTCTGGCGCTTGCCATCCTTCATATCGATCTCGACCGCTTCAAACAGATCAACGATACGCTCGGCCACCGCGCCGGCGATCATATGCTCAAACATGCTGCCCGGGTGCTGCGTGATTCCATTCGCGGCACCGATTTCGTCGCGCGCATCGGCGGCGATGAATTCGTCGTTCTCTGCATCGTCGATACTCCCTCGAAGAAGATTGCCACCGTCGCCGAGCGCATCATCCGCGAGCTGCGCAAACCCATCAAATACGAGGGGCATGATTGCCGTTTCGGCGCCAGCATCGGCATCGCTATCGATAGCGGCCCGAAGCTCGACGAAAAGCAGCTCCTGCTCAACGCCGATATCGCGCTCTACCGGGCCAAGGGCTCCGGCCGCAACCGCCACGAATTCTTCTCCAATGCTGCACGCCGTACGATCCTGACGGCCAAGCGCCTTGCCGATGAAATCCTGATCGGCCTGGAGCGCAGCGAATTCCTGCCCTTCTACCAGCCGCAGTTCGATGCCCGCACGCTCGATATCGCCGGCATCGAGACGCTGGCCCGCTGGCAGCATCCGGAACACGGACTGCTGGCACCCGATCGCTTCCTCGACATTGCCGAGGATCTCGACGTCGTCTCGACCATCGATGCGCTGATCCTCGAACAGGCGATCGCCGACCGGAAAGCCTGGATCCGCGAAGGCTTCACCATTCCCCGCATCTCCGTCAATGTCTCCGGTCGGAGACTGTCCGATCCGCAGCTTGGCAAGAAGCTGCGCTCGCTGAAGATCGAGCCCGGCACGGTCTCTTTCGAACTCCTGGAATCGATCTCGCTTGACGATTGCGACGAGGCGGTCACCGCCAATCTCAAGAAGCTGAAGAAGCTCGGCATCGACATCGAGGTCGACGATTTCGGCACCGGTCATGCCTCGATTGTCAGCTTGCTGCGGCTGAGCCCAAAAACACTGAAGATCGATCGCGAGCTGATCAGGCACCTGCCGCAATCGGCCGAGCAGCGCAAGCTCGTGCGTTCCATCATCGAGATCGGCCGCTCGCTGAATATTCTCGTTACCGCGGAAGGTGTCGAGACCGCCGATCACGTCCGTATCCTGCAGGAGCTCGGCTGCGACATGCTGCAGGGCTATGCGCTCGCCCGGCCGATGTCCGGCCTGCAATTCCCGGCTTTCATCCGTGGCGAAAGCTGGCGGCAGCCGGAGGGTGCGCGCGCACTGCAGAAGGATCTGCGGCGTTCCTTGGGCCGGCCCATCTCCAAAACAGCCTCCGGATAAAGACCTGTATAACCCCTCCGAGATTTTGCCTTCATTCCACCGTAAAGAAAAAGGCGGTAGTCTCCACCTGGCAAGATTTCGATTCTCTTTGCGGTTTTCCCGCCCAAGGCCGGAAACCGGGGAAGGAGTGACAGGCGGATTGTGAAACTCTCTCTTTTCCTTTAAGGGGACGCCACGAGATCGATCCACGCGCGCCATCCCAAGGGCGCCAACAACTAGAGAATAACCACAATGAACCGTCGCCGCCGTATCTACGAGGGCAAGGCAAAGATTCTGTATGAAGGGCCTGAACCGGGCACGCTGATCCAGTTCTTCAAGGACGATGCCACTGCTTTCAACAAGAAGAAACACGAAGTCATTGATGGCAAGGGCGTCCTCAACAACCGTATTTCTGAATATATCTTCAGCCATCTGAATAAGATTGGCATTCCCACGCACTTCATCCGCCGGCTCAACATGCGCGAGCAGCTGATCAAGGAAGTGGAGATGATCCCGCTCGAGATCGTCGTGCGCAACGTCGCCGCCGGCTCGCTCGCCAAGCGCCTCGGCATCGAGGAAGGTGTGGTCCTGCCGCGCTCGATCATCGAATTCTATTACAAGTCCGACGCGCTCGAAGATCCGATGGTCTCCGAAGAGCACATCACCGCCTTCGGCTGGGCCAATCCGGCTGAGCTCGACGACATCATGGCGCTCGCCATCCGTGTGAACGACTTCATGACCGGCCTCTTCCTCGGCGTCGGCATTCAGCTCGTCGATTTCAAGATCGAATGCGGCCGCCTCTTCGAAGGCGACATGATGCGCATCATTCTGGCTGACGAAATCTCGCCGGACAGCTGCCGCCTCTGGGATATCGAGACCCACAAGAAGATGGACAAGGACCTCTTCCGCCGCGATATGGGCGGTCTGCTGGAAGCCTATTCCGAAGTTGCGCGCCGTCTCGGTATCATCAATGAAAACGAGCCCGTGCGCGGCACCGGCCCCGTTCTGGTCAAGTAAAAGCAGGGAAAACAAGTGATCAAGGCTCGCGTCACTGTCACGCTGAAAAACGGCGTTCTCGATCCTCAGGGCAAGGCCATCGAAGGCGCGCTCGGCGCCCTCGGCTTCGGCGGCGTCGGTCATGTCCGCCAGGGCAAGGTCTTCGACCTGGAGCTCGAAGGCACCGACAAGGCCAAGGCCGAAGCCGACCTCAAGGCCATGTGTGAGAAACTCCTCGCAAACACGGTCATCGAGAACTACGCGATCGCGATCGACTGACGATCACAGGCCCGCTATGCGGCGGGCCTTCAGGATGAAGCGTCATGGAAGCAAAGCTGGAGACGGAAGTCTCGAAATTCATGAGCTATGTTTTGCGCCATGCGCCGGAAGCCGCACGCCTGACGCTTGATGCCGAGGGTTGGGTATCCTTCGATACATTCGAAAAGGCAGTGACGTCGAAATACGACGTCTCCCGTTCCGATATTATCGGGATCATCGAAAACAGTCCGAAGAAGCGCTTTGCGCTTGTCGATAACAGAATTCGCGCCAACCAGGGCCACAGCGTCGAAGTTGATCTTGCGTTGAAGGCGGTCCGGCCGCCTGCAATTCTTTTCCACGGTACGTCACTCGTGAACTGGCCCCTGATCGAGCGCGAAGGCCTGAAGAAGATGGAACGGCACCACGTTCATCTCTCGGCGGATGTCGATACGGCCAAGATCGTCGCAACGCGCCGCAAGGGCGACACTATTATCCTGCGTGTAGACGCAGCCCGCATGTTTTCAGAGGGTCATTCTTTCTTTGTCTCGGACAATGGAGTATGGCTCGCCGAAAGCGTTCCAGTTCAATATCTTTCGCCAAACGCGGGGACCTTATGAAATCAGCCGTCGTTCAACTTCCGGGCCTCAACCGCGATCGCGATATGATCGCCGCTCTCACCAAGATCTCCGGTCATCAGCCGGTGACGATCTGGCAGACGGAGACGGAAATCCCTGACGTCGATCTGATCGTCATTCCCGGTGGCTTCTCCTATGGCGATTATCTGCGCTGTGGCGCCATTGCCGCTCGCATGCCGGTCATGCAGGCGATCATCGAGAAGGCCAACAAGGGCGTGAAGGTTCTGGGCGTCTGCAACGGCTTCCAGATCCTCGTCGAGGCCGGCCTTCTGCCGGGCGCGCTGATGCGCAACGCCTCACTGAAATTCGTCTGCCGCGAGATCAAGCTCGAAGTCGTCAACGCCGAGACGGATTTTTCCCGCGCCTATGAAAAGGGCCAGATCATCCGCTGCCCGGTCGCCCATCACGACGGCAACTATTTTGCCGACGCCGAGACGCTGGCTGCCATCGAAGGCAACGGCCAGGTGGTTTTCCGCTATGCCGAAGGCACCAACCCGAATGGTTCGGTCAACGATATTGCCGGCGTCATGAACGCCAAGGGCAATGTGCTCGGCATGATGCCACATCCGGAAAATCTCATCGAGGCCGCTCACGGCGGTTCGGATGGCCGCGGCCTCTTCGCCTCGGCGCTCGACGTCATCGCCGCCTGAATTCTGGCCGAAGAGCAAGATAGATGCACCCTCGCCTTTTCGCCGCCATCGCCAACGCCGCTGCCTTTGCCGGCCTCGCCGCACTGGTGGCCGCCTGCCAGTCCCCGACGCCTGCAAAGGGGCCGGACCGCACTGCGCTCTCGACGATGGAGCGTGTGGCGCTTGGCGCTAATGGCTGCTGGTTCAAGTCCGGCGATCCGGCTTTCGCCGCCTACAAGCTCGCACCGGAACTCAATTCCTTCTCCGGTCGTCCGCGCATTCTCGTAGTACACAAGGGTAGCCCGGAAAGCCGGCCGTTGCTTGTCGTGCAGGCCGAAGGCAATCCGGCCAAGATGCAGGCGTTTGGCCCGATGATGTCCGAGCCGGTCGCCGGTCGCATCGCCGCCGATGTCACCCGCTGGTCGGGCGGCAATCGCGCCTGCAGCTGAGCTTTGGCTTAATCCCAGAAAAACGACTTGCTGACTTCGCGTGCGGCATCGGACTGCGACAGGCCGATATCCTTGAGTTGATCTGCCGTCAGTCCGCGCAACGCCAGGCGCCCCTCCCGCTTCTGTTGCCACAGAAGGAAGACTGCCCACAGGCGGCCGGCCCACGTCGTGGCCGGCGCCTGCCTCGGGAGGACAATTTCGTGCGGGCTATCGATAGAGACAATCGATACAATCTCGCTCTTTATTTGAGGTACAACGGACATCCTTGGCTCCTGTTGTTTTCGCTCTTGAGATTGTCACATAGTCTTGACAGCAAGAGGGTGACAATCTATTCA
Organism: Rhizobium sp. CF142; assembly: GCF_000281145.1. NCBI lineage: Bacteria > Pseudomonadati > Pseudomonadota > Alphaproteobacteria > Hyphomicrobiales > Rhizobiaceae > Rhizobium > Rhizobium sp. CF142. The sequence goes on from NZ_AJWE01000130.1 coordinate 63,521, forward strand.
TTGTCACCATGACAAATTGGCTCCCAGATCTCTCGCAGGGCTCCGGCCCAGTTTATATGCGGCTTGCGGACAATATCGAATCCGCAATTGCTTCCGGCGCTTTGCCGGCGGGAGCCAAGCTGCCGCCGCAGCGGAATCTCGCCTATGACATCGGGGTGACAATCGGGACAATCGGCCGCGCCTATGCGCTGGTTCATGAGCGCGGCCTCGTCGCCGGTGAAGTCGGCCGCGGCACCTATGTGCTCGATCGTGCCGATACGCCCCCGAGCGAACAAACGGATCCCCTTACCCTTTCGCTGAGCGGCACCCGCATTGCAGACGCCCCGGCAAACAAGCTTCGCTTCGACACGACCGCCGCCCCTGATCTCGGTCAGGGCAAGGTCATCGCCGGCATCATGGCCGAGATCGGCGAGCAGCATCTGGCGGAAATCTCCTCCTATTCACGCAGCTTCCCGCGGAACTGGTTCGATGCCGGACGTCTGTGGCTGGCGCGCAACGACTGGTCGCCGGAGGTCGAAAATGTCGTTCCGACGCTCGGCGCGCATGCCGCGGCAATTGCCGTCATCGCCGCCGTGTCTGCGCCCGGTGACAAGATCGTTTTCGAAAACCTCACCTATACGCAGGTCAGCCGCAGCGTTCGCCTGCTCGGCCGGCGCACACTGACGGTCGAGTCGGATGAACTCGGCATCATCCCCGAGGATTTCGAGCGTCTCTGCCAGCAGCAGCACCCGAAGCTGGTCTTCACGATGCCGACGGTTCACAATCCCACCCTTGCGATAATGCCCTACGAGCGTCGCCTCGCCATCGCCGACATTGCCAGAAGGCATGGCGTCTGGATCATCGAGGATGATCTCTATGGCGGCATGGCCAATGACGATACGCCGCTGCTCGCTTCGATCGCTCCGGATCGCACCTTCCTCGTCAATGGTCTGTCGAAATCGGTGGCGGCTGGTGTGCGCGGCGGCTGGGTTGCCTGCCCGCCGCATTTCGCCCAGCGCATCAAGGTCACGCACAAGATGGTGACTGGCGGGCTGCCCTTCATTCTGGCCGAGACCTGCGCGCGATTGGTGGAGAGTGGCAAGGCGCACGAGATCCGCAATGCAAGTGTCGTGGAGCTGTCGGCCCGCGTGAGCCTCGCCCGTGAGGTCATGCAGGGATTCGATTTCGAATCCCACCCGCATGCGCCTTTCCTGTGGCTGAAACTACCGGAACCCTGGCTGTCCGGCACCTTCAAGAATGCAGCCTTCCGCGATGGCGTGCTTGTTGATGACGAGGATGAGTTCAAGGCGGCGCGCGGCGAGAAAGCCTACCATCGCGTGCGCGTTGGATTCTCCTCGCCGAAGGATAGAACGGAGCTCGCCGCGGGCCTTATGATATTGAAAAGACTGCTGGAAAATGGCGGATCGGCCTATGACGGGGAAATCTGACCTGTTGCAAAATAGTGTCAGGATTGTGGAAAAGGCCTCAATCGGAACACGAGCGCTTTACCACTGATAGCCGCATGTTACCTCTGTCCCATTCCGCTGTTGAGGCGGGAATCAAAGGACAGCAGATGAAATCCGATTTCTGTTCAATCGTGCTGCGCCTGTCGAGTGTCGCGTCGGTCGCAGTCATTGCAAGCATCCTGGGAATGTCATCAGCGGCGCAAGCCGGAGACAAGATTTTCGACGAATTGCGCTTCGGCGCTTCCGCTTCCGTACAGGGCGGACATTCGCATGAAGATGGCGTTTTCCCTGAAATAACGGCCCTTTTCGATCCCTTCGGTTTTGAGCAGGCAACCGACTGGAAGCAGCAGCTCATGCATCCGCGTGTCCATGTCGGCACCTCGATCGGCACGGCGGGTGAAGCCACGCAGTTCTTTGCCGGTTTTACCTGGACGGTTGACCTCAGCGACAAGATCTTCGCTGAAGCTGGCTTCGGCGGCGTCATCCACACCGGCGAGCTTCGCGATGACGACGACCACCCCGACCTCGGCTGTCGTGTGCTGTTCCACGAATATCTCGGCGCCGGCTATCGCTTCAACAGCAACTGGAATGTCATGGCGCAGCTCGCCCATTCCTCGAATGCCAACCTGTGCGACGCCCCGAACGACGGCATGACCCGCGCCGGACTGATGGTCGGCTACAAATTCTAGTCTGCCGGTGGCTTCCTGAATCGTAATTGCGAACCCTATGATGCCCGCCCCTGTTGACGGCAGGCATTTTCCTGTCGCGCACAATTCCTACATAAGCTAAAGACACGGCAAACGCGCTAGAGCATGTCCGTTGTTCTTCGAATCTCGGTCATGCCCTATCTCTTTGTTTCACGCAATTCCGGACGCAAAACCGCTGCGCACTTTTGCTGGATTGCTCTAAGGCAGGGATTTTCGAGAGCTCATGACCATTCCAAACACTATCAAGATCACGCCGGAACTCATCGCCTCACACGGCCTCAAGCCGGATGAATATCAGCGCATTCTGGATCTGATCGGCCGCGAACCGAGCTTCACGGAGCTCGGCATCTTTTCGGCCATGTGGAACGAGCACTGCTCCTACAAATCCTCCAAGAAGTGGCTGCGCACCTTGCCGACCAAGGGACCGCGCGTCATCCAGGGACCTGGCGAAAATGCCGGGGTGGTCGATATTGATGACGGCGATTGCGTGGTCTTCAAGATGGAGAGCCACAACCACCCATCCTATATCGAGCCTTATCAAGGTGCGGCGACCGGTGTCGGCGGCATCCTGCGCGACGTCTTCACCATGGGCGCACGTCCGATCGCTGCCATGAACGCGCTACGTTTCGGCGAGCCGGATCATCCCAAGACCCGCCATCTCGTCGCTGGCGTCGTGGCCGGTGTGGGCGGCTACGGCAATTCCTTCGGCGTGCCGACGGTTGGCGGCGAAGTGGAATTCGATGCCCGCTATAACGGCAACATCCTCGTCAACGCCTTTGCAGCAGGCCTCGCAAAGTCGAACGCCATCTTCCTGTCGGAAGCCAAGGGTGTCGGCCTGCCTGTCGTCTATCTCGGCGCAAAGACCGGCCGTGATGGCGTCGGCGGTGCAACCATGGCATCGGCCGAATTCGATGAATCGATCGAAGAGAAGCGCCCGACGGTTCAGGTCGGCGATCCCTTCACCGAAAAGTGCCTGCTCGAAGCCTGCCTGGAACTGATGAAGACCGGCGCCGTCATCGCCATCCAGGACATGGGTGCGGCCGGCCTCACATGCTCGGCTGTCGAAATGGGCGCCAAGGGCGACCTCGGGATACTGCTGGAGCTCGACAAGGTGCCGGTGCGCGAAGAGCGCATGACCGCCTACGAGATGATGCTGTCAGAAAGCCAGGAGCGCATGCTCATGGTGTTGCAGCCGGAAAAGGAAGAGGAAGCCAAGGCGATCTTCGTCAAGTGGGGCCTCGATTTCGCCATCGTCGGCAAGACCACCGATGACCTGCGCTTCCGCGTCATGCATCAGGGCGAGGAAGTCGCAAACCTCCCGATCAAGGATCTCGGCGACCAGGCACCGGAATATGACCGCCCCTGGCTGGAATCCGCCAAGCGCGCCGCCCTGCCCGCCAATCTCGTTGCCGCGCCCAAGGATTATAACGAAGCGCTGCTCAAGCTCGTCGGCTCCGCCAACCAGTCGAGCCGGCGCTGGGTCTACGAGCAGTACGACACGCTGATCCAGGGCAACTCGCTGCAGCTGCCGGGCGGCGACGCCGGCGTCGTGCGTGTCGAAGGTCATCCGCTGAAGGCGCTCGCCTTTTCCTCGGACGTCACCCCGCGTTACGTCGAGGCCGATCCTTTCGAAGGCGGCAAGCAGGCCGTTGCCGAATGCTGGCGCAACATCACCGCAACAGGCGCCCTGCCGCTGGCTGCCACCGATAACCTCAACTTCGGCAATCCGGAAAAGCCCGAAATCATGGGCCAGTTCGTCGGCGCCGTGAAGGGCATCGGCGAAGCCTGCCGCGCGCTCGATTTCCCGATCGTTTCCGGCAACGTCTCGCTCTATAACGAAACCAATGGTGTCGCGATCCTGCCGACGCCGACCATTGCCGGCGTCGGCCTGATGCCCGACTGGCGCAAGATGGTCCGCATCGGCAGCGCTGCCGAAGGTGACAAGGTTCTGCTCATCGGCACTGACGGCAGTCATCTCGGCCAGTCGATCTATCTGCGCGATATCGTCGGCAGCGCCGAAGGTCCGGCACCTGAAGTCGATCTCTCTGCCGAGCGCCGCAACGGCGATTTCGTCCGCTCGGTCATCCGTAACGGTCAGGCGACCGCCTGCCACGACATTTCCTCCGGCGGCCTCGTGTTGGCGCTCGCTGAAATGGCGATGGCCTCAGGCAAGGGTCTCAACGTCAGCCTCAGCGAAGGCAAGGGTGCGGCCCATGCCCAGCTCTTCGGCGAGGATCAGGCACGCTACGTGCTGACCGTTCCGAATGATGTTGCCGATTTCATCTGCGCCAATGCAGAAGGTTCAGGCATCCCCTTCCGCCGCCTCGGCACCATCAAGGGCGATGCCCTTGTCGTCGACGATCTGATTGCGCTGCCGATTCAGCAATTGCGCGATGCCCATGAATCGTGGTTCCCTGATTTCATGGATGGTCGCGGCGAGCTTGTCGCCGCGGAATGATGCGCAAGGAGTAACGATCATGGCCATGAAACCCGGCGATATCGAAGACATGATCAAGGCCGGGATTCCCGGTGCCAAGGTAACGATCCGCGATCTGGCAGGCGACGGCGATCACTACGCCGCTGAAGTCGTCGCGGAAGCCTTCCGCGGCAAGAGCCGCGTGCAGCAGCACCAGATGGTCTATGAGGCGCTGAAGGGCAATATGGGCGGCATCCTGCACGCCCTTGCCCTGCAGACCTCGGCACCGGATTGAAATTAGAGCTTCGTCCGACTGAAGATCTGAAATGAACAGGCCCGGCTGGAAGGCTTCTTCCGCCGGGTTTTTGTTTTGAAACGGAAGCGATGGCTCGAAAGTGATCGACGCGTCCTCACCTCTTCATTGCTGAGCTCTCAGGCAGGCAGCTTATCCTGCTCGGGATAGGCAAAGACCGAGGCCGGCATCGGGCCTGCGGTCAGCAGCGTGAAATCGAAGGTGGATTTCTTGTCCGGGCCCAGCACATATTGGCGGTGCACGCGCAACTGATCTTTGCGGATCTTCTTGTAATGTTCCGGCGTCAGAATCTGCCGCACGCGGATATGGATCATGCTTGCCTGCGGCGCATCCGGATGGCCGGAAACGCTGACGACGGGCACTTTGTAGAAGTTGATCGAGTCCGTCAGGCACTGCACATCGAGCCAGAAAATATCCGGGCAACGCGCGATCAGGCCGACGCGCGAGCGCAAGAGCGTCGCCGACGACATCAGCGCGCATTGCAGGATGGCGCAGCCGAGCGTCGCAAACACCACACGCTTGCCCTTGAAAACGTCGGGCTCCCGCTCCAGCAGAATGCCGACGACATGCGCCGCGACGCTGGAGCCCATACTGTGCGAGGAGATGACATATTCATCGGCCTCCTCGTTGAGTGCTGCGCGCATCGATGTCGCGCATTGTTCCAGCCAGTCGTTGAAAACAGGACTGTCCATGCGTGCCAGCGCCACGGCCATTTCCCAGTCGGCAAAAAGATGCAGCGTGTGGAAGCGCTCCGAAAACGGCAGGAAGCCGAAGGTGAAGAAGATGGCCGCGAGCGGCGCGCTCCAGCCGACGTGCCAGCCGGGAAGTCCCAGCCAGTAATGCAGCGTCAGGATCTGTAGCGTGATGACGATTGCGAGCGCCGTCAGCAGGAAGGGAAAGAGGAAGAACAGGCCAAAGCGCCAGGCATGGCGGAAATAGCCGGCCATGCCGCCCTCACGCACAACCCGCCAGAAGCTTGCAAAGCCCGCCGCGATCCGGCTTACCGTATTGCCGGTGCGCAACCGCTGCACCAGCTCGTTATGGTCGAAGACATGGACGCGCGTCCGCGTCTGCCAGCCATCGGCACCGGTGCCGACATCGAAGGAAACATAGTGCCCCTCGGCCGCAGCACCCGTTGCGACATTGTAGCCCCAGACGGATGCGCTTTGCCTTGCGGTACGCTCATACCGCGCCCGATGCGCCGCGCCATCAAGCGGTTCGAAGCCGGGGAAATGCAGCACAACCCGCTTATCGACGAGTTTCATAGTCTTTTTCTTCTTTCAGGCGGGTTGAGTGCGCCGTTGCCAGGATGACGGGTTCGCTTGAAAATATGGCGAAAAACCGGATAAAACCTTCGAGCCGTCTTGCTAAGCGAACTCTTCCGGAATTCAATAGGCAAGGTGCGTTTCGATAGGGTTGAGGGGGATTTTGTGGCCAATCTCGTGAATGAACTGGTGTCAGGTGTCGTCAATAGCGTGCTGAAGGAAATCCTGAAGAAGACGACGGGCCGCACCACGACCAAGCGCAAGCGCCGTAAGGCAGCGTCTGCAACGACGAGCCGCACTACCCGCAAGGCAACGCCGACGAGCAGTAAGCCTGCTCGCAAGCAGGTCAGCAAGCGCCGGACGGCGGCAGGCCGCAGCCGGCAGCGCCGCGCTTAGAGGCTTTCTCCACTGCAAGCTGCAAGGCCACTTCACCGATACCGAGATTGAACGGATCAAGGTGTTTCGCCGAGGGGCGTAACGCATAGGCAACAATCTGCGCCGCTAAGTGTCGCGGATTGGTCTTTTTTTGGTTTTGGCGGCTGGAATTCCGGCTTCCACATGCTATCTAAAGAAAACGATTGAAACGGCGGGCCTTTAACCCGCCTGTTGAAAGGATTAGGTCCCATGAGCGGTATCAACGAATTCATCGAAAACGAGATCAAGAGCAACGACGTCGTCCTCTTCATGAAGGGCACGCCGCAGTTTCCGCAATGCGGTTTCTCCGGCCAGGTTGTCCAGATCCTCGATTACATCGGTGTCGACTACAAGGGCATCAACGTGCTCGCCGATTCGGAAATCCGCCAGGGCATCAAGGATTACTCCAACTGGCCGACGATCCCCCAGCTCTACGTCAAGGGCGAATTCATCGGCGGCTGCGACATCGTGCGGGAAATGTTCCAGGCCGGTGAACTGCAGCAGCACCTCCAGGAAAACGGCGTCACCATTAAGACCGCCGTCGCCTGATCGGTCACCGGGCGTCCGTCCGGTTTCCAAATCTGTATCTTGAGTTCGAGGCGCTGCGCCAAGCAGCGCCTTGACCTGTTTATGGGAATTTCATTGTGACAGATTCATCACAAGCCATGTCCGCGGGTCGGCTGCCCATGGGCAAGCTCGAATTTATCGCGCTTGCGGCTTTCTTGATGGCCGTCAATTCGCTGGCGATCGACATCATGCTGCCCGCACTGCAGCAGATAGGCTCCAGCCTCGGTGTCGAGAACGAAAATCATCGCCAATATGTCGTTTCCGCCTATCTTTTCGGCTTCGGCCTCGCGCAGCTTTTCTACGGTCCGCTTTCCGATCGCTTTGGTCGCCGCATTCCGCTCCTGATCGGCCTCTGCATTTACGTCGTTGCCGCCTTCGGTATCGCCGTCGTCCCGACCTTTGCCGGTCTTCTGGCGCTGCGCTTCATCCAGGGTCTTGGTTCCGCCGCTACCCGCGTCATTACTATCTCCATCGTCCGCGACGTTTACGGCGGGCGACAGATGGCGGAAGTCATGTCGCTGATCATGATGGTTTTCATGGTCGTGCCTGTTATTGCGCCCGGCAGCGGCCAGATCATCATGCTCATCAGCACCTGGCATATGATCTTCGTCTTTATCGGCACGATGGCGACGGCCGTTGGCATCTGGATGTATCTGCGCCTACCTGAAACGCTGGATCCGGCTAATGTCCGCCCGTTCACAGCGCGCTCGATCCTGCAGGGCTTTGCGATCTTCCTGTCGAACCGCGTCGCCCTCTGTTACACCATTGCCAGCACGATCCTGTTCGGCGCGTTGTTCGGCTTCATCAATTCAGCCCAGCAGATCTATGTCGGCATCTATGGGCTCGGCGTCTACATGCCCGTCGCCTTTGCCGGCGTGGCTTTGTTCATGGCCTTCTCGTCCTTCATCAATTCGCAGCTCGTCGGTCGTTTTGGCATGCGAGGACTGTCGCATGCCTCTATCATCGGCTTTTGCGCGTTGAGCTTCATCTGGCTTCTGGTGCAGGTCTTCGGGCCGCAGCCGATGCCCTTCCCGATCTTCATAGTCTTCTTCGCGCTGGTCATGTTCCAGTTCGGCTGGATCGGCTCGAACTTCAACTCGCTCGCCATGGAGCCGCTCGGCCATCTTGCCGGCACGGCTTCCTCGGTGATCGGCTTCATGAGCACGGTCGGCGGTGCGTCGATCGGGGCCTTGATCGGCCAGTCCTTCAACGGCACGGCAACGCCGATGATCGCCGGCTACTTCGGCGTTTCGCTCATCGGCATCGTCTTCGTGCTGATCGCCGAAAAGGGCCAGCTGTTCAAAGCACAGCATGCGCCATTATCGAAGGACGCATCGCTTTCCAGCTTCACTGATATCGGACACTGATATCGGGCAACTGAAGCTTTCAGACACGTCAGGCGACGGGGCATCCTGGTAGGAGCCCGTTGCATCCCGCATTCATGCGGCCGCGTTTTCGGCCGCTCTTACGTCATTCAGGGGGATTCGAATGACTCCGACACATAAACCGCACACGGAAAACCAGGGCTCGGCCCGCATCGGCATGGGCTTTGTCGAGTTCGTGGTGACCATCGCCATCATGACCGCCAGCATTGCCATGGCGATCGACAGCATGCTGGCGGCGCTGCCCAGCATCGGTCATTCGCTTGGTGTGACCAACAACAATGACACGCAGCTCGTCATCGGCGTGTTCTTCCTGGGCTTCGGCGCCTCGCAAATCATCTTCGGCAGCCTGTCGGATGCCTTCGGCCGCCGCAACATCCTGCTCGGCGGCCTGGCCTGCTATATCCTCGGCATGTTTGCGGCGGCCGCCACCGGCAGCTTTGAAATGCTGCTGATCATGCGCTTCGTTCAGGGCATCGGCGGCGCGGCCGTGCGCATCACCACGATGGCAATCGTGCGTGACTGCTTCGGCGGCCGCGAGATGGCCCGCGTCATGTCCTATGTCATGATCGTCTTCATGATCGTGCCGATCGTTGCCCCCTCCGTCGGCCAGCTGATCATTACCTATGCCGAATGGCACTGGATCTTCATTCTGCTCGGCATCGTCGCCTCCATCCTCTTCGTCTGGGCGCTGCTGCGCCTCAAGGAATCCCTGCCGCCGGATGAGCGCATTCCTCTGTCCTTTGCGGCTGTCGGCGATGGCTTCAAGACGGTTCTGACCAACCGCATCACCTGCGGCTACATGATCGGGCTCACCATGTTCACCGGCGTCATCAGCGCCTATGTGATCTCGGTGCAGCAGGTCTTCGGCGAGGTCTACGGCCTCGGCGACTGGCTGCCGATCGCCTTTGCGGCAACGGCGGGCGGCATTGCGGTCGCCAACTTCCTGAACGGCATGCTGGTGCGCAGCTTCGGCATGCGCCGCATCTCGCATGCCGCCATGCTGCTCTTCACCATCATCTCGGCAATCGGCTTCGTCGCGGCACTCGGCGGCACGCCGGCCTTCGCCTTCTCCTACGCGCTCTTCTCGATCCTGCTGATGATGTTTGCCGTGATCGCCACCAATTTCACGGCTATCAGCCTGGAGCCGATGGGCAACCTCGCCGGCACGGCAACGGCGGTGACTGGCTTCGTCTCGACCACGTTCGGCGCCCTTCTCGGCGGCGGCGTCGGCCAACTCTTCAACGGCACCGTCCAGCCGCTCTTCGGCGGTTTCGCGCTCTTCGGCGCCATCACCGTCGTCATGGTGCTCTGGGCTGAAAACGGTAAGCTTTTCACCCATCCCGGCGACAGCCCGCAGATCGACCCCGGCGCCGTCCACATGTAATGCTGCTTAAGAGAGAAGACTGGAAGATCACGATGAGCCGCTTCTGGAGCCCCATTGTTCAATCCCTGACACCTTACGTGGCGGGCGAACAGCCCGTCATCGACGGCCTGGTCAAGCTGAACACCAATGAGAATCCCTACGGCCCATCGCCCCACGCGCTGGCGGCGATTTCAGAAATCGTCAACGATACGCTGCGCCTCTATCCCGAACCGACGGGCCTGAAGCTGCGCAAGGCGATTGCCGCAAGCCACGATCTCGATCCCGGTGAAGTCTTCGTTGGCAATGGTTCGGACGAGGTTCTGGCGCACACGTTCCAGGCGCTGCTGAAACACGAACTGCCCCTGCTCTATCCCGATATCAGCTACAGCTTCTACCCGACCTATTGCGGCCTCTACGGCATCACCTTCCGCGAGATACCGCTGGACGATAAGATGCAGGTTCGCATCGAGGACTACCGCCAGCCTTGCGGCGCGATCATCCTGACCAATCCGAATGCGCCGACCGGCACCGCGCTGCCGCTTGCCGCGATCGAGACGCTGGTTGCCGAACATCCAAATCAGGTCGTGGTCATAGACGAAGCCTATGTGGATTTCGGCGGCGAAAGCGCCATCCCGCTGGTACGGAAATACCCAAACCTGCTGGTCATCCAGACCTTCTCGAAATCACGCGGCCTCGCTGGTCTGCGCGTCGGCTTCGCCGTTGGCCAGCGTCCGCTCATCGATGCGCTGGAAAGGGTCAAGGACAGTTTCAATTCCTACCCGCTGGACAGGCTGACCCAGGCCGGCGCCGTCGCCGCCTGGGAAGATCGAGACTGGTTCCAGAAGCATTGCGATCTGATCATCGCAAGCCGCGAGCGCTTGACCGCTGCCCTCGGCGAACTCGGCTTCGAGGTCTTGCCCTCCTCCGCCAATTTCGTCTTCGCCCGCCACGCAACCCGCGGCGGCGCGGAGCTTGCTGCGGAACTGCGCAAGCGCGCTGTCCTCGTCAGGCACTTCCGCAAGGCCCGCATCGAGGATTTCCTGCGCATCACCATCGGCACGGATGCCGAATGTGACAAGCTTCTGGATGCGCTGAAGCAGATATTGGTCTGAGCTGAAGCTCAGACCGTGAAGACCTCGCGGCGCAGGATTTCCCAGCTGTCCTTGTCCGGCGTGATCAGCAGTCCGCCGGTAACATGATGCGGCAGATAGGCCGACCCGTCGAAGCGGGCGGCATAGCCGCCGGCTTCCTGGCTGATCAGCGTTCCGCCCAGGTGATCCCAGGGCATCAGCTTGTTGTACATCAGGTAATGCACATGCCCGCTGGCAAAGGTGCGGTACTCGTGAGCCGCGCAGCGGTAATTGGTCAGGAAACGCACCTTGGCAAGATTGCCGAGGATCTCGGCGCGCTTTTCCTGCGGCAGGTAGCCGGTGGAAGCCATGCCGACCATTTGGTCGAGCGCAACTGGCTCGGCGACCTGCAGACGCTGTGCCTCGCCGTCCGGCCGGCGCAGCCATGCGCCGCCGCCCTTTTCCGCCATGACCCAATCGTCGCCCATCGGATCATAGATGATGCCCGCAACCGTCTCGCCCTTGGAAACGACCGAGGCCATGACGCCGAAGGCCGGAATGCCTGACGCGAAGTTGAACGTGCCGTCGACGGGATCGACGACGATGGCGAGATCGGCATTTTCCAGCTTATCGAGAAGTGCTGGATCGGCGGCGACCAATTCTTCACCGATGAACAGCGCCTCCGGCCAGAGCCGCGTGGCCTCCGCCTTCATCATTCGTTCGGCCTGTTCGTCGGCCTCGGTCACGAGGTCGGTCGCTTCCGTCTTGGCGCGCACGTCACCGCTGCCCAGCCGGCGGAAGCGCGGCAGGATCTCGGCTTTCGCTGCCTGCCGCAGGAGATCGGCAAGCTTCATCGTGTCTACGGCAGTCGTCATGGCGCGTTCCTTTCGGTTTATCGGTAGCCGATGATTTCCCTGCGGATCATCTCCCAGCTTTCCTTGTCGGGAGCCGAGATGATGCCGCCGGAAATCTCGCCCGGTCTGTAAGGCGTTCCGTCGAATTTCGCGGTATGGCCGCCTGCTTCCTGATGCGTCAGCACGCCGGCAAGATGATCCCACGGCATCAGCTTGGGATGGCCGATGAAATGCAGCTTGCCCGACGAAACCATCCAATATTCGTAGGCCGAGCAGTTGAAGGCGAAGGTCATGCGGGTTTTGGCCATATTGCCGGCAACGCGCGAACGGTCAGGTTCGTCCATATGGCTGAAGGACATGGCGCCGACCATGCGGCCAAGCTCGATCGGTTCTGCGACCTTCAGGCGGACAGGCTCGCAATTGCGCTTGTGCTGGAAAGCGCCGGCGCCCTTGAGGGAAACGACGGTATCGCCGAGCACCGGATCGTGAATGAGGCCGGCCACCGTCTCGCCCTTGACGGTCACGGCGAGGATCGTGCCGAAGACCGGCAGGCCGGCTGCGAAATTGAAGGTGCCGTCGACGGGATCGATGATGAAGGCAAGATCGGCATCGGCAAGCGCAGGCACAACCGAACGGTCCGCCTCATAGGCTTCTTCGCCGACGATGAGTGCCGAGGGAAAGCGCTCGCGGATCGCTGCCGTCAGATAGGCCTCGGAGCGCAGGTCGGCCTGCGTGACGAGATCGACGGAAGATGTCTTTTCGGAAACATTGGCCGCAGCCGCATTGCGGAAGCGCGGCATGATCTCTTCTTCGGCGACATGCCGGAGGCAATCGCCGAGAAACTCTATGTCATTGTCTGAGAAAATCATTTTGGACTCGTTGCATGGATCTGCAGAGGCTCATAGCAAGCCCATTATGACGTTTGGGTGACGGTCAGCGCAGAAAAGTCGAAAAGTTTTGGATCAAGCAGATGCGATGGGTTCACATGCGCCAGAGCGCGCAGCATCGTGTCCTTGCGGCCGGGCATGCGCCGCTCGATATCGGCGAGCATGTCCTTCATCGCATTGCGCTGCAAACCGTCCTGCGAGCCGCAGAGATCGCAGGGAATGATCGGAAACTGCATGGCAGTCGCGAATTTCGCCATGTCGTCCTCGGCGCAATAGGCGAGCGGCCGCAGCACCATCAGGTTGCCTTCGTCATTCAGAAGCTTCGCCGGCATGGCGGCAAGACGACCGCCGTGGAAGAAGTTCATGAAGAAGGTTTCGAGGATGTCCTCGCGGTGGTGGCCGAGCACCAGCGCGTCACAGCCCTCTTCCTTGGCAATGCGGTAGAGATTGCCACGGCGCAGGCGCGAGCAGAGCGAACAGTAGGTGGCTCCCTCCGGCACCTTCTCCTTCACGATCGAATAGGTATCGCGATATTCGATGCGATGTTTGACGCCGATCCTGGAGAGGTATTCGGGTAGTACGTGCTTGGGAAAATTCGGCTGGCCCTGGTCGAGATTGCAGGCGATCAGCTCCACCGGCAGCAGCCCGCGCCATTGCAGGTCGAGCAGCAGTGCCAGCAGCCCGTAGGAATCCTTGCCGCCGGAAATGCCGATCAGCCAGCGCTTCTGGCCCTTGAGCATGTCGAAATCTTCGAAGGCCTGGCGCACTTGCCGCAACAGGCGCTTGCGCAGCTTGTTGAAGGAGACCGAATGCGGCGCGTCGGCAAACAGCGCATGGCCGATACCGGCTTCCGCCGTTTCGAGCTCGTCGGCAATATTGGCTGCGATATTCATTGTGTCGTCCGTGTGATGCGAGCGCCCTGCTTAGCAGAAACCCGCCGTTCAACCCAGCCTCAATCGCCGAAAACCGACCAGCCGGTGCGTGCTGCCAGCATCTCCAGCGCCACAGCGCCGAGCTGCGAATTGCCGACCTTGTTCAGCCCCGGCGACCAGACCGCGATCGAGGCGATACCCGGCGCCACGGCAAAGATGCCGCCGCCGACACCGCTCTTGCCGGGCAGGCCGACATGATAGGCGAAATCGCCGGAACCATCGTAATGACCGCAGGTCAGCATCAGCGCATTGATGCGCCGCGCCCGCTTCGGTGAGACGACCGAATGGCCGGTCAGCGGGTTGCTGCCGCGCGCTGCGAGGAACAGGCCGGCGCGGGCCAGCTGCTCGGTGGTCATCGAGAGCGCGCATTGGTGGAAATAGACACCGAGCACATGATCGACCGGATGGTCGAGATTGCTGTAGGAGCGCATGAAATTCGCAAGCGCGAAATTGCGATAGCCGGTCGCCGTCTCCGAACGCGCCACCTTGTCGTCGATGGTGATGGATTCGTCGTCTGCGAGGTAACGCACGAAACGCAGGAGTTCGCCGATCGCCTCACGCGGCGCATGGCCGGCCATGACGACATCGCTGACCGCGATCGCGCCAGCATTGATGAAAGGGTTGCGCGGGATGCCGTGCTCATGCTCGAGCTGGACGATGGAATTGAAGGCCGAGCCGGAGGGCTCGCGGCCGACGCGCTTCCACAGCCCCTCGCCCACCTTGCCGAGCGCCAGCGTCAGCATGAAGACCTTGGAAATGCTCTGGATCGAGAAAGCCACATCGGCATGGCCGACGCTATAGACCTTGCCATCGACGGTGATGACCGACAGGCCGAACTGGTTCGGATCGATCTTGGCAAGTTCGGGAATATAGTCCGCAACCTTGCCCTCGCCGATGCGGGGCGCCAATTCCTTGTAGATGCTGTCGAGGACTGCCTGCAAATCCATGATGGCTCTCTCCAGAGAACAAAAAAGCCGCCTTGAAGGGCGGCTTTTCCGTATGCGAAAACGTCTCGCGGATTAACGCGAATAGAATTCGACGACCAGATGCGGTTCCATGACAACTGCGTACGGAACATCGGCAAGCGTCGGAACGCGTGCGAAAGTGGCAACCATCTTGTGATGGTCGGCTTCGATGTAGTCAGGAACGTCGCGCTCTGCGAGCGAAACAGCTTCCAGAACCGTAACGAGCTGCTTGGACTTTTCACGAACTTCGATGACGTCGCCGGCCTTGCAACGGTAGGAACCGATGTTGACGCGGACGCCGTTGACCGTGACGTGGCCATGGTTGACGAACTGACGGGCAGCAAAGACCGTCGGAACGAACTTGGCGCGGTAGACGATCGCATCGAGACGCGACTCCAGAAGACCGATCAGGTTTTCAGAGGTGTCGCCCTTGCGGCGGTCAGCTTCAGCGAAGATGGCGCGGAACTGCTTCTCGCGCAGGTCACCGTAGTAACCCTTCAGCTTCTGCTTGGCGCGCAGCTGCACACCGAAGTCGGAAAGCTTGCCCTTGCGGCGCTGGCCGTGCTGGCCCGGGCCGTATTCGCGGCGGTTCACTGGGGACTTCGGACGGCCCCAGATGTTCTCGCCCATACGGCGGTCGATCTTGTACTTGGACGATTCGCGCTTGCTCATCGTATTTCCTTTCAGAATGTTATGACGGTTTGTTGCCAAACCGCGCGAAGGAAACACGCCCTCCTTTGATCTCGTTTCCGAGACCCGACAGGATCTATCCATTCGCGAACGGGCAGGATCCACGGGACATGTCAAATGAAACACCGGACATTGCTGCCCGGTGCTGGGGCGGTCTTTAGGGATAAGTCACAGGATTGTCAAACAGAATCTGCCGCAGCAGGCCCGTTCTCGCCCGCCCGTTCCAGCGAACCGGCAAGTTTGCGCAAGAGCCCGGCCAGCGCCCGACGCTCGTCCTCGTCCAGCCCGTCGAGATGGCCGAGTTCCCGCTTCATGTCTTCGCGGAAGGCGGCTTCGGCACGGCGGATGCCCTCCTCTGTCAGCGCCACCTCGAAGCTGCGCTTGTCTCCGGCAGACCGCTCGCGCCGGATGAGCCCGGATTTCTCCAGCCTGTCCAGTCGGTGCGTCAGCCCGCCCGAGGAAATCAGCAGAAGGCTATAGAGCTCGGTCGGCGTCATTCTGTAGGGCGGCCCTGCCCTGCGGATCGTCGCGATTACGTCGAACTCCCCTCGGTCGAGATCGAATTCCGAGAATGTCGCCTCGATGGACGGTCGCACCAGATTGGAGATCCGGTAGATGCGCCCGAGAATGCTCATCGGCGTCGTATCGAGATCGGGCAACTCTTTCACCCAGAGAGCGCGCAGCCGGTCGACATGGTCTCGCTTTTCCATGGTCACTCCAAAACTATCTTGACGAGAAGATAAATTGGGAAGATTATCTTCTCGTGAAGATAAATATAGCGAACCTGCAGCGTGATCCAAGGAGGAAATCATGTTCCATCTCATACCGCGTGAAAGCCAGCAGCAGTTCGCCAATCGCACCATCCGTTTCGAGGGCGGCGATTACGGCGCGCCGGTCTCGATCTTCCTGATCGACAACGAGCCTGGCCAGGGGCCGGACCTGCATGTTCACCCCTATACGGAAATGTGGATCGTCCGCTCCGGCAAGGCGCGCTTCACTGTCGGCGAGGAGACACTGGAGCCCAATGTCGGCGATATCGTCATCGTCAATGCCGAGATGCCGCACTGCTTCAAAAATGTGGGAACGACGCGCCTCGAGCTCACCTGCATCCATGCCAGCCCCGAAATCATCCAGAGCTGGGTGTGACGCGGTTTATTCCGCAGCGCTCTTCAGAAAATCGCTGTCGGGCGCATCGGCCGAGCCTGGCGCTGTCTCAGCCTGCAGGTCCGGAAAGGCAACGATGCGCTTGCCGCTGAAATCCGTATGCACGACGATGAGCCCCTGCTCCTCGAAATAACCGAGCAGCCGGCGCGCGCGCCGGGCCGAATGCGTCCCGTAAGCGCGGGCGATACGGGCGTCCGAAGGGCAAGCCTCGCCGCCGATCGCAGCCTTCGCCATCATCAGGAACACGCTCTGCAGATCGTCGGTGACGCCGTTCGACAGCGAAAGTGCCGTCGCCCACGCCTCACCTGCCGCCATTTCGGGATCGACGCCAGACCGCGAAACCGCAACGCGCCGGCGGAATTCCGGCAACGACATCGGCGGACCCGGAACACGGCGCATGCGCAGCCGCACCAGGAATTCCTGATAGAGAACCGCATCGGTGCGGAAGCCGGAGCCCGGATCATCGAGGATTTCGGCGAGCACGCCGGCAAGCCGTTCCTCACGCTCCTCAATCGACAGTTCCGGCTGGGTTGCTCTTGCCTCCGCGGCCTGCATGGGCGCTGCTGCCGGCGTCGAGCGCGAAAGCTCGGCGAGGATATCGGTGGTCGGGCGCGGTGCAGGCGGCGCACGCCGCACGATCGGCCGCTGGAATTCCTCCGGGTCGGGTGTGAAGATCAGGTCTTCGACATCCTGAGGCGCGTCCGGCAGCGGCATCAGCTTCGGGCTGGAAGAGCGCGCCGAGGTCTCGACATTGCCGATCTGGATCGGCAGCGGCCGGCGCGACAAGGCCGGACCCAGCGCCACGAAATGACCGCGCTTGAGATCTCGGAACATTTCCGCCTGGCGGCGGTCCATGCCGAGCAGGTCTGCGGCGCGCGCCATGTCGATATCGAGGAAGGTGCGGCCCATCAGGAAGTTCGAGGCTTCGGCCGCGACGTTCTTCGCAAGCTTTGCAAGACGCTGCGTGGCGATGACGCCCGCAAGCCCGCGTTTGCGCCCACGACACATCAGGTTGGTCATGGCGCCGAGCGAAGCCTTGCGCGCATCTTCCGACACGTCGCCGCCGACCGAAGGCGCAAACATCTGCGCTTCGTCGACCACGACGAGAACAGGATACCAATACTCGCGATCGGCATCGAACATGCCGTTGAGGAAGGCAGCGGCCGCCCGCATCTGCTGCTCGATATCGAGCCCTTCCAGCGTCAGCACGCAGGATACGCGGTGCTGGCGGATACGGTTGGCAATGCCGGCAAGCTCGGCCTCGGTGCGCTCACCGTCGACGATGACATGGCCGTACCGGTCGGAGAGCGTGACGAAATCACCTTCGGGATCGATGATGACCTGCTGCACCCATTGGGCGGATTGTTCCAGCAGACGGCGGAGAAGATGCGATTTGCCGGAGCCGGAATTGCCCTGAACGAGCAGACGCGTTGCCAGCAGCTCCTCGATATCGAGCGTCGCCGGAGCGCCGGACGCCAGTCCCATATCGATGCCAACCTGCACGTCCAATTCCCCTTACAAATTCCCGGCCCGTCTCTAGCAGATTCGCAGCCACTGTTGTCGTCAAACCGTCAAGAACTCACAGGGAAAGTCAGCCCTGGGAAATAGGCTTTCACACCGCCTCGCGCTCCACGAGGTCGCCCACCATGTCCGTCTGCGTCGGGATCAGCAAACGGGTGCAGAGCAGGCTGACGAAAAGCGGTACCAGCAAGACCGCAAGACCCGCACGCAAGCCCAGGAGTTCGCCAAGAAAGCCGATGATCGGCGGCCCGATGAGAAAACCGGTCAGGGCTGCGAAGGAGAGCGTCGCAACGCTTGACGCGGGCGGGCGGTCGCTCAGCGAGGCAACTGCCGTTACCGCAAGCGGAAATCCGACCGAAACGCCGACACCGACTGCTGCAAAGCCGATGAGGGCAAGCGGTGTTGCCGGCGCAAAGAGAACGACGAGCATGCCGGCAAGCGAGGCGATGCCGCAGCCGCGGGCAATGGCAACCGCGCCGAAACGGCCTTTCATGTAATCACCGCTGAAGCGCCCCGCCGCAACCATGAAGGCGAAAACCGAATATCCAAGGCCGGTTTGCGCCCCCGCGGCATTCATGACATCGCGCAGGTAGACCGCCGACCAATCGGCGATCGCCCCTTCGGTCATAGTCACGCCGAAGACGAAGGCGCAGATCCCAAGCAGGGCGAGACTGGGCGGCTTGAAGCCGGTCTTTACCTGCGAATTCTCCTCGTGGTGACTTTCAGGCAATTTCGGCAGGCGCAGGCTGGCAATCAGCCCGGCCGGCAGGATGACGATGGCCGTGATCAGGATCGACCAGTGCGGTGAAAGCCCAATGGCGATGGCACCAACGCCGATCAGACTGCCGGCCATGATGCCGAGGCTCCAGAAGCCATGGCAGCGGCTCATGATGATCAGCCCCGTCGCCTTCTCCGTCACATCGGCCTCGACATTCATGCCGAGTTCCACCGTCGAAAGCGCGACCCCGACGATCATCAAGGCAAAGAACAGAAGCGTGGTGCTGGGCGCGAAGGCTGGCAGCGAAACCACGGCAAGAAAGAACATGAAACCATAGATGATCGCCATCCGCCCGCCGATGCGCGAGACAAGGCGGCCGGCAAACGGCAGGGTGATCAGCGTGCCGATCGGCAATCCCAGAAGTGCAACGGCGAGATCGGCGGTGCCGAGTTCAAGCTTCGCCTGGATATCAGGAATGCGCGGCAACCAGGCGCCAAAGGCTATCGGTTGCAGAAAGAAGATCAGCATGACAAGTCTTTGCAGCGGCACGGCGCATCCTTTACATCTTGAGCGCCAAACCCGCTCGCGATTCCCCGCGTAGATCTTGCGCGATGAGACAGGTGAAATAAAGCGCGCAGTGGCTTCTCAGGCGCTCAGCCCGAAACCTTGCATCAGCCGCCGCGTGGCGAAATCCGGATTGCCCGAGGTGAAAACGGCAAAGTCGAAATTATCGGGATGAACCGCGTCCGCGACCTGCGGCACCAGCGTGCGGGCGCGCCGTGCAATGGCTTCCGCCGGATCCAGCCAGTCGACCGGCCATGGCGACAGTCTGCGGAACAGATTGGCCATGAACGGATAATGCGTACAGGCGAGCACCACGATATCGGTCTTGCGCCCGTCCTTCTCCACAAAGCATTGCTCGATCTCGGCCGTCACTGCCTCGTCGGAAACGGCTTCACCCCTGATATAAGCCTCCGCCATGCGCGCCAGGTTTTCAGAACCCACGAGCCGCACATGGCACTGCTGGGCAAAGGACTGGATGAGGTCGCGCGTATAGGCGCGCCTGACAGTGCCGGGGGTCGCAAGCACCGAGACGAGACCAGAGCGTGTGCGTTCGGCGGCAGGCTTGATCGCCGGCACCGTTCCGACGAAAGTCATCTGCGGAAAGGCGGCGCGCAGGTCGGCACCCAAAAGCGTGAAGGCCGTATTGCAGGCAATGATGCAGACCTCGGGATCGTAATCTTCGAGCAGCCTGGCGAAGAGGCCGATGATCCGCTCCTTCAGCGCCTGCTCTTCCCATCCGCCATAGGGAAAGCCGGCATCGTCAGCGATATAGATGAAGCCGCGTTCCGGCATCAGCACGCGTGCCTCGCGCAGGACGGTCAGCCCGCCTATGCCTGAATCGAAGACGAGGACGGGTTTCAGCTCATTCGTCGGCGCTGTCATCAGTCGGGGCACCCTTGGCGGATCGAGTGGAACCGCCCTTGCGCGGACTGTCGCGCGAAAAGCGGTCGAGGGAGGAGATGACGCCGCGCAGCACGCTTATTTCCTGTTCCGTGAATGCCCGGCGGGAGAGGACTGCGCGAAGATTGTCGACCATTTTCGGCTTTTTCGAGGGCGGATGGAAATAGTTGCGTGAATCCAACGCCTCTTCCAGCTGGTCGAACAGGCCGAAAAGCTGTTCCTTGGTGGAGGGGCGCTGCTCGAGCGCCTGGAACGGCACCGCCTCCAGATCCTCCATGCCCGATTTCATCCATTCATAGGACATCAGCAGCACGGCCTGGGCGATGTTGAGCGAGGCGAAAGCCGGATTGACCGGGAATGTAACGATCTCGTCGGCAAGAGCCACTTCCTCATTGGTCAGCCCCCAGCGCTCGCGGCCGAAGAGGATGCCGGTCGCCTCGCCTGCCCGGAACCGGCTGCGGAGGTTTCCGGCGGCAAAGACCGGAGAGCGCACCGGCTTGTAATTGTCGCGGCTGCGCGCCGTCGTCGCATAGACGAAGTTGAGATCGGCAATCGCCTCTTCCAGCGTAGCGAAAACCTTCGTGCCCTCGATCACGTGATCGGCCTTGGAGGCTGCTGCCTGCGCCTTCTCGTTCGGCCAGCCGTCGCGCGGATTGACGAGGCGCAGATCGGCCAGGCCGAAATTCGCCATGGCACGCGCCACCATGCCTATATTCTCGCCCATCTGTGGCTCGACCAGAATGATCACCGGCCCTTCGGCCAGAAGTTGACGCTCGCTGTTCGTACCCGCCATGTGCTTCCTATTCCTGATTTACGGGCGCAATAGCTTTGCCGGCTGCAAACGGCAAGTCTTGCGTCTCCGTTGGGTAGAGCCGCTCCAGCGTCGAGCCGATCATTTCCACCGCCAGCCGAGCGCCCTCCCGCCAGAGCGGCAGGTGCCGGCCGGTCGGTCGAATCTGCTTTCGGATGATCAGGAAACATTCCGAGCCGCGCGGCGCAACCGTATCCAGCATGCCGATATCGGCAGCGATCCTGCGTTTCAGATCGTCATCGACTGCATCGGCAGTGTGGTTTCGTGCCAGGACGCGCGACCAGTAGGTGACCGACAGGAAGATTGCCAGCGTCTGGCGGATCTGTCCCGGCCTGGTGACAATGGACCATGTGGAGCCGAGTGGGCGTGCGGCAAGCGTAATGTCGCGGTAGCAGGCATCGACCTTCTGCGAGATGAGGATCAGTTCCGGCTGGCTCTTTTTGTCCGATACGGCCGATAACAGCTCCTTCAGGGTGTCGAACCACTTGGCGAGCGCGGTATCGAGTGCCCCGCGCGTACGCGCCGGCAGGACGAGGAAGGCCACCAGCGTTCCAGCGACCGCGCCGATCAGCGTTTCCTCCAGTCGCAGCTTCAGAAGATCGAAGGTCAGGACACCCATCATGCCATAGATCAGGCAGAGCACGATCGAGATGAAGAAGGTCATCGTCGCGTAGGAAATCTGCAGGAAGTAGAAGGCGAGGAAGACGCAGACTATCGAAACGGCAATGGCAATACCCATCTGGTGGGAAAGCAATGAGGCCAGCACCAGGCCGAAGGCGATGCCGAACAACGTGCCGATCGAGCGCTGCAGCGCCTTGATGGCTGTGTCGCCGCGCGAATTGGTATTGCTGAAGACGAGGAAGGAAGCGAGCACCGCCCAGAACCAGCGCTCGCGCGATAGCGCCAGGCCGAGTGTCATGGCAATCGCGGCCGCCAGCGTGATCTGCAGGGCAGAACGCATCACCGGGTTCTTCAGCGAGAAGTCGACTGCCGTGGGCGTGCTGACCTCCTCGACAGAGGCGATCTCAGCAAAATCCGTCCTGCGTCCGGTATCGATCGTTTCGACGAGCTGCCGGCGCGCCGCTCCGAGCCAGAGCAGCGCCCGCGCCGTCTCGCCCTGCGGCTGTCCCTCCATATCGGCGACCGCTTTTTCCTGCGCAGACAGTACTGCCTTGTCATCCTCGATGACGGCATGGACGAGCACAAAGGATGGTGGGCTTTGATAGCTCAGCACGATGGCACTTTCGGTCGCCAGATGCGCATCGAATAGCCGGATCGCCAGTTCAGCGGCCGGTGCGGAAGCGCCATCGAAAACACCGCCCGGCGGGCGCGGAATGAAGCTCTCGGCCATCAGCACGACTTCCTTCAGCCGGTCTTCCAGCTGGCGCAGCTCCTGCCTGTCGGCCTCATCGACCTTTCCATCCGCTGCAAGGGCAGCGAGCTTGAAGAGGATCTGATTGATGCGGCCCCGCACGCTCTCCAGTGAACGCAGCAGGTCGCGCCGCCAATTGTCGGGCAGAAGCACCGCCCTCACCCAATGGCTGACAAGCGCCGAGACAACAGGGCCGATCAGGACGACGGGCAATTCCCCGATCGTCGGGTGGAAGTAGGAACCCAGGAAATAGGAGGTGAAGGCGAACATGCCGATCGCAAAGCCACGCGGGCCATAAACGCGCGCAGATGAAGCCAGGAATATCACCACAAGGAAGATGAAATCCGAGAGTACGCGTTGCGACTCCAGCGCCGCCGCGATGCCGACCACCACGAGGCTTGCAAGACAGCCGAGCAACCTGGTGATGAGCTGGCTCGCCGAGCCCTTGTCGCGCACCGCGACCCCGCCTTCGATCGACAGCACGATGCCGAGACCATAGGACGCGGTCGGCAGCGGCACGATGAGCATGTGGATCAAAAGCAGGATCGTGAAGGAGAGCAGGATCGACAGCGTAACCCGCGTGCCCATGCGCAGGCGCGAAAGCGCCGGGTCATTGGCAAGCAGCCAGTCTCGGAACTCAAAGCCGGAAATCACCCTTGCCAGTCCTCATGCGCGCCGGATGTGGCGAACCCGAGAGCGAGATACCGCCGCCTCAGCAAAAATCAAATCACACCAACATGATGATTGCCAAGCGCCATTAGTCATGGTGTTCGCCGGAGCCACCAATCGGTGACCTCATCAGGATCATTCGCCATTGGCGATTTGCACCATGGCTTCCTTGAGTGAGATCGGCCCCTGCCCCTCCTCGCCCTGGATCATGATATCGTCGATGACGGGTTTGCCGTTCTCCTCGATTACCTCGAAACGCACGGTCGTGAAGGCATCTCTGTTGGGTGTGCCTTCCATGCAGGTCGCCGCCTTGAACTTCGCCGTCACCTCGGTCGTGCCGTTGGCCGGCTGGCCGCTTTCGATGGAGAGGTCCTGCAGCGGACAGGCATCCTGGCCGTTGACGATGACGTCATAGTCGAACGGCGAAATGCCGTCCTCGTCGGCTGCAGGATTTTGGGCTGCCGCCTTGTACTTGTCGCCGAAATCCTTGCTGTAGAGCCGGCCGAGCGTGCTTTCTTCGAAAATATCGATCCAGTCGCTGTTCTCGCCCGCCCAGTTTTTCTGCGTGTCCTTCATGATCTCCTTGACCGGCGCAGTCGCATCGGCCGCAAGTGAAAGACCGGGTGCAAAAGACAGGGCGGCAACGAGGCCGGCGAACAGAACGGCGATCTTCTTCATGGCAAAATGTCCGGGACTCGGGGGGGCTTCTGCCGGCGAGACTAGCCATTTTCCAGCACTTGGCAATGGCGGCAAAAACGCTACGTCCCTGCCCGTTCTGCTTTGCGTTCCCGGCTCACAATGCTATAGCGCTGCGGACCCACATCACCCACCCGGGGCATTAGTCCCTTCCTAAGCTTACGAGGCAGATACATGAAGAAGATCAAGGTCGCCAATCCCGTCGCCGATCTCGACGGCGATGAAATGACTCGCATCATTTGGCAGCTCATCAAGGACAAGCTGATCCATCCGTATCTCGACCTCGACATCGACTATTTCGACCTCTCGGTCGAAAACCGCGACGCCACCAACGACCAGGTAACGGTCGATGCTGCTAACGCCATCAAGAAGTACGGCGTCGGCATCAAGTGCGCGACCATCACGCCGGACGAAGCCCGTGTGAAGGAATTCAACCTCAAGGAAATGTGGAAGAGCCCGAACGGCACGATCCGCAACATCCTCGGCGGCGTCATCTTCCGCGAGCCGATCATTTGCCGCAACGTTCCCCGCCTCGTTCCGGGCTGGACGCAGCCGATCGTCGTCGGCCGTCACGCTTTCGGCGACCAGTACCGCGCCACCGACTTCAAGTTCCCCGGCAAGGGCAAGCTGACGATCAAGTTCGTGGGCGAAGACGGCACCGTCATCGAAAAGGAAGTCTTCAACGCACCGGGCGCCGGCGTCGCCATGGCCATGTACAACCTCGATGAATCGATCCGCGAATTCGCCCGGGCCTCGATGATGTACGGCCTGATGCGCAAGTGGCCGGTCTACCTGTCGACCAAGAACACCATCCTCAAGGCCTATGACGGCCGCTTCAAGGACATCTTCGAAGAAGTCTTCGAAGCTGAATTCAAGGATCAGTTCAAGGAAGCCGGCATCACCTACGAACACCGCTTGATCGACGACATGGTCGCTTCTGCGCTGAAGTGGTCCGGCGGCTATGTCTGGGCCTGCAAGAACTATGACGGCGACGTCCAGTCCGACACCGTTGCCCAGGGCTTCGGCTCGCTCGGCCTGATGACCTCGGTTCTGCTTACGCCCGATGGCAAGACGGTCGAAGCCGAAGCCGCACACGGCACGGTCACTCGCCACTACCGCCAGCACCAGAAGGGCCAGGAAACCTCGACGAACTCGATCGCCTCGATCTTCGCCTGGACCCGTGGCCTCGCGCACCGCGCCAAGCTCGACGACAATGCCGAGCTCGCCAAGTTCGCTGCAACGCTCGAAAAGGTCTGCGTCGACACCGTCGAAGCCGGCTTCATGACCAAGGATCTGGCCCTGCTCATCGGTCCCGATCAGCCGTGGCTCTCCACCACCGCTTTCCTCGACAAGATCGACCAGAACCTGCAGGTTGCAATGGCCTGAGCCTTGCTCGGATAGAAATCGAAAACCCGGCCTTTGTGCCGGGTTTTTTGTTGTCCTGCGAAGTCCAATTTCGTTTCTAAATTAGAATATACTTTAAAAGCGCAAGCTTCGCGTAAGTTGCAAGGCATATTCAGATACTCGCCTAGGCATGGAGGTTCTGATGGCCAAGAAGAGTTTTGTCCCCGAATTCCTGCAACTTGTAAGGCTCCTCGCGCGGCGCGAGGGGCAAGATATGATTGTTTTTTATCTTGATCTTGCTTTGCTTGAGACCCAGACCCAACACTACAATGAGCGCTGGCGGTTCCCTCCCGGCCGGACCGCCACCGGTGACGCGCCGCCATCGACCGAGGTCATCCCTCGCGCGGCCGTGAAGGTGCCGCCTTCTCCGAGGGTTGAAATCTCCCGCGCCAGCGCTACGAAAAGAGCATGGGAAAGAGGAGAGCAGGATGACCGAGGAAATCACCTTCTACACCAATCCGATGTCGCGCGGCCGGATAGCGCGGTGGATGCTGGAAGAAACCGGCGTACCATATCATACCGAAGTCCTGACCTTCGGCGGGACGATGAAGGAGCCGGACTATCTGTCCGTCAACCCGATGGGCAAGGTGCCGGCGATCCGTCATGGGAAGACGATCGTGACGGAATGCGCGGCAATCTGTGCGTATCTTGCGGACACGTTTCCGCAGGCAGGGTTGGGCCCGCAGGCGGATGAGCGAGCCGATTACTACCGCTGGATGTTCTTCGCCGCCGGGCCATTGGAAGCATCCGTCACCTTGAAGGCGCTCGGCTTCGAAATCCCGCAGGAGCGGCTGCGCATGGCAGGCTGCGGCTCTTTCGGCGATGTCATGGGCACGCTGGAAAAGGCGGTTTCGGCCGCCTCTCCCTATATCACCGGCAAGCGCTTCACGGCTGCCGACGTCTACGTCGGCTCGCATGTCGGCTGGGGCCTCACCTTTGGCAGTATCGAAAAGCGTCAGGCCTTTGTCGATTATTTCGGCCGCCTTGCCGAACGCGATGCCTATAAGCGGGCAACCGCATTGGACGACGAGGCGGCGAAGGCCATGCAAGCCGCCTGAGCGTTTCGCTTAGACAAGCGGCATGTAGATATCCGTCCGCAGCTCGGTCGGCGCCACTTCGCGCGGATTGTTGAGATATTCCTCGAACATCACACGATCCCGGATCTGCCGGCCCGAGGCCGGCAGCCACTGGGCGTAGAGCCATTGATAGGCCTTGTACATATCGGCATAAGGCCCCTTGTGATGCAGCACGGCATAGTCGCCGCCTTCCACCATGCGCCGCTCCAGCGGTGCGTTGGCGGCCGTCTCTTCGCCGGCTGCGACACAGGCGATGGAGCGCAGCTTCTCGGGCTGCACGAGATCGGGATCGTCGAGATAGACGCCGATCATCCGCATATCCGGCCTTGCCAGCCCACGGGCATAGAGCGTGCCGAACAGCGTCTCGAAGGCCTTGCCGATCTCCATATAGGAGCCGGTATGGGGAACGCCGACCAATTTGAGCGGCGGGATGGTTTTCAGGCTTACGTCAAACATGGCTGTCGCCTTTCCGGAGATTGAGGGTTCGAACTGCGTGTGGCTTCCCTCTTTCCGGTAGCGTGCCGGCGGCATTCCATAGACCGATTTGAATATGCGGTTGAAGGACTGGAGATTGGGATAGCCTGATCGCTTCGCAATCTCGGCGACCGCCAGTTCCGTGCGGACGATATCGCCCGCCGCGCGATGCAGCCGCAGCCGCTTGACGGTTGCCGCCAGCGTCTCGCCGTAAATCGCCCGATAGATCCGGTGCCAGTGATAGCTCGACAGGCAGGCGATCTCGGCCAGCCGCTCCATATCCAGATCCTCGTCCAGATGATCGTGGATATAGGCCGAGACCCGTCTCAGACGGTGCTCGTAAAGCGCCCATGCCGTTTCACCCACCATGTCAAACCCTTTGCTATTCGATCGGCTACAGCAAACCATAGCCGGATTTGACAAATCCTGCGCACTTGAACTGGCGGCGAATCCTGCGTAGACCGGAATTCCGGCTCGAACCCAAGAGGAAGACTGATGCCGGACTTTTCTACATTGATGCTCTTTGCCGCCGCAGCGCTGGTGCTTACCGCCACGCCCGGTCCCGACATGCTGCTGATTGCCTCGCGCAGCATCAGCCAGGGACACGCCGCCGGATTTCTGACCTATGCAGGCATTGCGCTCGGCACCTATTGCCACGCGCTTGCCGCAGCTTTCGGGCTCTCGCAGCTCTTCATGACCGTGCCCGTCGCCTTTGAAGCCGTACGCTGGGCCGGCTGCTGCTATTTGCTTTACCTCGCCTACAGGACGATCCGTTCGGAAGGCACTGCTTTTGCGCCGGCCTCCACGCTGAAGCGCCTGTCGGGCCGGCGCATCTTTTTTGCCGGTCTCGCCACCAATCTGCTCAATCCGAAAATGGCGCTCTTCGTCATGGCGCTCTTTCCGCAATTCGTGAATGCGGAGAGCGGCTCCATGACCGCGCAGATGCTGGTGCTTGCGAGCGTCCTGAACGGCATCGGCCTCGTCGTGAACGGCGCCGTCATTATCCTCGGAAGCCAGATCCGTTCACGGCTTGGCTCGGTGCGCCGTTTTCCGAAACTGCCGCAATATATGCTGGCAACTGTCTTTACCGGCCTCGCCTGCCGTCTCGCGCTGCAGACCAGAAACTGACCGCAGCAGGCGCACCGCGAAAACAAAACCGGCTGCGAAATCCATGATCTCGCAGCCGGTTCTCATTTCAAACAGTTCTCAGGTTCGACAGTCAGCCTGCAATTGCCGCTGCAACAGCCTCAAGCGCCTCGTCAGCCTTGGCTCCGTCAGGGCCACCGGCCTGCGCCATATCAGGACGACCGCCGCCACCCTTGCCGCCGAGCGCTGCGGAGGCAACGCGCACCAGATCGACGGCACTGAAACGATCCACGAGATCGGGCGTCACGGCAACGACAGCACTTGCCTTGCCATCTTCGGACACGCCGATCAGCGTCACCACGCCGGAGCCGATGCTGGCTTTGCCGTCATCGGCAAGCCCCTTGAGATCCTTCGGATCAACGCCGGCCACGGCCTTGCCGAGGAACTTGACGCCGGCGACGTCACGCACCGCATCGGCAGAACCGCCCTGCCCGCCGCCCATGGCGAGCTTGCGCTTGGCATCGGCAAGTTCCTTTTCGAGCTTGCGGCGCTCGTCCATCAGCGCCTCGACACGCGACAGCACTTCCGACGGCTGAACCTTCAGCGAGGCGGCAAGCGTCTTCACACGATCGTCCTGTTCGGCGAGATATTCGCGCGCCGATTCACCGGTGACGGCTTCGATACGGCGAACGCCGGCACCGACGGCGCTTTCGCCGAGGATGCGCACGAGTCCAATCTGGCCGGTTGCCGACACATGCGTGCCGCCACAGAGTTCGACCGAATAGGGCCTGTTGGCCTTGGCGCCATGCAGACCGGTGCCCATCGAGACGACGCGCACTTCATCGCCGTACTTCTCGCCGAAGAGCGCCATGGCGCCTTCCGCGATCGCGTCATCGACGCTCATCAGGCGGGTCGTGACAGGTGCATTCTGTAGCACGATCTCGTTGGCCATCTCCTCCACGATCTTGAGTTCTTCAGCCGTCATCGGCTTCGGGTGCGAAACGTCGAAGCGCAGGCGCTCGGGTGCGACCAGCGAGCCCTTCTGGGCAACATGGCTGCCGAGCACTTCACGCAACGCCTCATGCAGAAGGTGGGTTGCCGAGTGGTTGGCGCGCAGGCGCGAGCGACGTGCACGATCGACCGTCAGCACGACCGCATCGCCCGCCTTGATCACACCTTCAACGACCGTACCCAGATGCACGAATAGGCCTTCACCCCTCTTCTGCGTATCTGAAATCTCGATCTTGCCGTGATCGGACGAGATCACACCCGTATCGCCCATCTGGCCGCCGGATTCACCGTAGAACGGCGTCTGGTTGACGACGATCTGCACCTTGTCGCCGGCCCTGGTCTCGTCGGCTACGGCGCTGTCTTTGACGATAGCCTGGACGACGCCTTCGGCCGTTTCGGTGTCGTAGCCGAGGAATTCGGTCGCGCCGTGCTTTTCCTTGAGCTCGAACCAGATGGTTTCCGTGGCCTTTTCACCGGAGCCGGCCCAATGCGAACGTGCCTCGGCCTTCTGGCGCTCCATGGCATCGGTGAAGCCGGAGATATCGACGCCGATTTCGCGGGCGCGCAGCGCATCCTGCGTCAGGTCGAGCGGAAAGCCGTAGGTGTCGTAGAGCTTGAAGGCGGTCTCGCCATCGAGCATGTCGCCCTTGCCGAGATCCGTCGTCGCATCCGACAGAAGCGACAGGCCGCGCTCCAGCGTCTTGCGGAAGCGGTTTTCCTCGAGCTTCAGCGTCTCCGAGATCAGCGCCTCGGCGCGCACCAGCTCCGGATAGGCGCGGCCCATCTCCTGTACCAGCGTCGGCAGCAGCTTGTAGATCAACGGCTCTTTGGCGCCGAGAAGCTGTGCGTGGCGCATGGCGCGGCGCATGATGCGGCGCAGCACGTAGCCGCGACCTTCATTCGACGGCAGCACGCCGTCGGCGATCAGGAAGGCCGAGGAGCGCAGGTGGTCGGCGATGACGCGGTGGCTGGCGCTGCCCTCTGCCTTGACGCCCATCGTATCCTCGATGGTGCCGATCAGCGTGCGGAAGAGGTCGGTGTCGAACACGCTCTGCACACCCTGCAAAACGGCAGCCATGCGCTCCAGGCCCATGCCGGTATCGATCGACGGGCGCGGCAGCGGGTTGCGAACGCCGGGCTCGGTCTGCTCGAACTGCATGAAGACGAGGTTCCAGAATTCCAGGAACCGGTCGCCATCTTCTTCCGGCGAGCCGGGAGGGCCGCCCCAGACATTCTCGCCCTGGTCGATGAAGATTTCCGAGCACGGACCGCAGGGGCCGGTGTCGCCCATCTGCCAGAAATTGTCAGAGGTCGGGATGCGGATGATCTTGTCGTCGGAGAAACCGGCGATCTTCTTCCAGAGCGTCGCGGCTTCCTCGTCTTCGGAATAGACGGTCACCAGCAGACGGTTCTTAGGCAGGTCGAAACCTTCGGTGACCAGGTTCCAGGCAAGCTCGATGGCATTCTCCTTGAAATAGTCGCCAAAGGAGAAGTTGCCGAGCATTTCGAAGAAGGTCAGATGGCGTGCAGTATAGCCGACATTGTCGAGATCGTTATGCTTGCCGCCGGCGCGCACGCACTTCTGCGAGGTCGTCGCCGTTGAATAGGGACGCTTTTCGAGACCGGTGAAAACGTTCTTGAACTGCACCATGCCGGCATTGGTGAACATCAGCGTCGGGTCATTGCGCGGCACGAGCGGGCTCGATGGAACGATCTCATGGCCGTTCTTCTTGAAGTAGTCGAGGAAGGTCGACCGGATATCGTTTACACCGCTCATTTCATGCCCTTCGATGCTGCCAGCAGGCAGGTAAAATTAAATCCATCGGCTTTTATCGTTCGACCTTGCCACTGTCCAGCGAACAAACAAAACCGGCCGCATTCTCGTTAGAAGAATGCGGCCGGATCAGAAATCACTTCAGCGGTCAGGGCGAATTACATGTCGCCGGCATCACCTGCATCGTCGCCGGCGTCAGGGCCGCCGTTCTGCAGGAAGCGGTCGGCAATCAGGCCGGCGTTCTGGCGCAGCCCCGTCTCGATCTCGCGGGCGAGATCCGGATTGTCACGCAGGAAGATCTTGGCGTTTTCGCGACCCTGGCCGAGGCGCTGGCTGTTATAGGAGAACCAGGCGCCTGACTTCTCGACGATGCCGGCCTTGACGCCGAGGTCGATGAGTTCGCCGGTCTTGGAGACACCTTCGCCATACATGATGTCGAATTCGACTTGCTTGAAGGGAGGCGCCATCTTGTTCTTGACGACCTTGACGCGCGTCTGGTTGCCGATCACCTCTTCGCGCTCCTTGACCTGGCCGATGCGGCGGATGTCGAGGCGGACGGAGGCATAGAACTTGAGCGCGTTGCCACCCGTCGTCGTTTCCGGTGAGCCGAACATGACGCCGATCTTCATTCGGATCTGGTTGATGAAGATCACCATGGTATTCGACTTGGAGATCGAAGCCGTCAGCTTGCGCAGCGCCTGGCTCATCAGGCGGGCTTGAAGGCCCGGCAGGCTGTCACCCATTTCGCCTTCGATTTCGGCGCGCGGCGTCAGCGCGGCGACCGAGTCGACGACGAGGACGTCAATGGCGCCGGAGCGCACCAGCGTATCGGTGATTTCAAGCGCTTGCTCGCCGGTGTCAGGCTGGGAGATCAGGAGGTTCTGCAGATCGACGCCGAGCTTGCGGGCATAGACCGGATCGAGAGCGTGTTCGGCGTCGACGAAGGCGCAGATGCCGCCCTTCTTCTGCGCTTCGGCAATGGTCTGCAGCGCGAGCGTCGTTTTACCAGAACTTTCCGGACCGTAGATTTCGATGATACGGCCCTTCGGCAGGCCGCCAATGCCGAGCGCGATATCGAGGCTGAGCGAACCCGTAGAAACCGTTTCGATCTCGACGATGCTCTCGTTCGAGCCGAGTTTCATGATCGAGCCCTTGCCGAACGACCGCTCGATCTGTGAGAGTGCCGCTTCGAGCGCCTTGCTTTTGTCCACCGATTTGTCCTCTACGAGCCGCAATGAATTCTGAGACATTCGATCCACCTTTAGGTTATTGACGCTGCTCTAGCAATGTCGCCGCTGATGCGAAGTTTGTACCTGATTTGTTCTAATTTCGCAATGGGGTTGCAAATAATTGAAAGAAAAAGGTAAAACGGCCTGTGTTCTATTTTTGTTTTATCGATGCAAAGCAACGGCTTAGTGCGTTGCTTGCGCTGAATGCCGACGTTTTAGAGCCTATTCGATTCGCTCGGGGAGAGCAGAAATGAGCGGCAAGATTCTTGTTCTCGGTGGCGCCCATATCGATCGCCGCGGCCGCATTGCCGGGGAGACGGCACCCGGCGCCAGCAACCCCGGAACATGGTTCGAGGAACCGGGCGGCGGCGGCTTCAATGCGGCACGCAATCTCGCCCGGCTCGGCTTCGAGGTGACGATGATTTCGCCGCGCGGCGGCGACCCGATCGGCGAGATGGTGAGCGAGGCGGCCGATTTTGCTGGAATCAACGACCGCCCCTTCGTCTTCCTCGACCGCAAGACGCCGAGCTATACGGCAATCATCGAGAAGGACGGCAATCTGGTCATCGCACTGGCCGACATGGAACTCTACCGCTTCTTCGTGCCGCGGCGGCTGTCGATCCGCTGGGTGCGCGATGCCTTCGCCGCCACCGATTTCATCCTCTTCGACGCCAACCTGCCCGAGGACACGGCTGCTGCGATCGTCGCAAGGGCCAAGGCACTCGGCAAGCCGGTGGCGGCAATCGCCATTTCGCCGGCCAAGGTGGTGCGCCTCCTGCCCTGCCTCGACGGCATCGACTATCTATTCCTCAACGAGGCCGAGGCCGCAGCGCTGGCGGGCCACCGGCCGGAGGATGCAGTCGGCTGGCCGTCCCTGCTTGGTGACATCGGCATCGGCGGTGCAGTCGTCACCCGTGGTCAGCGTGAACTCGTCGCGTTTAAGAACGGGCATGCGCTTGTCTTGCAGCCGCCGATTTCGGACAATGTCGCCGATGTCACGGGTGCGGGAGACTCGCTGGCGGCCGGTACGCTCTCGGCACTCATGCTCGGCCTCCCGCTCGAAGAGGCGGTTCGCCATGGTGCAGCGGCAGCGGCTCTCACCGTACAGTCGCCGCATGCCGTCAACGAAAATCTCTCGCGGGAACTGATCCGCGACATGCTTTCGCTTGTCCCGGCGGCGAGAATTCTGCAATGAAGCGGCGACATCGATAAATGGATACGGATCATGACCAAACCCTTCTCGCCCCTGCTGCCGATTTCCTACTCGAAGGAAGTGGCTGCCGCCAAGCAGCGCGGCGCCCCGATCGTGGCACTCGAATCGACCATCATCACCCATGGCATGCCCTACCCCGGGAATATCGAGATGGCGCGTAGCGTCGAATCGATCATCCGCGATCAGGGCGCGGTTCCCGCCACCATTGCCGTCATCCACGGCACGCTGCATATCGGCCTCGAACCCGCCGAGCTGGAGCAGCTCGCCAAGGCAAAGGACGTCATGAAGGTATCGCGCGCCGATATCGCCTTTTCGATCGCCGAGCGCCGCACGGGTGCGACGACGGTTGCGGCGACGATGATTGCGGCGGCGCGTGCCGGCATCAAGGTCTTTGCGACCGGCGGCATCGGCGGCGTGCATCGCGGCGCTGAAGAAACGTTCGATATCTCCGCCGACCTCGAAGAGCTCGCCCGCACTGGGGTCATCGTCGTCTGCGCCGGCGCCAAGGCAATCCTCGATATTCCAAAGACGCTGGAAGTGCTGGAAACCCGCGGCGTGCCGGTCGTGACCTATGAAAGCGACGAATTCCCGGCTTTCTGGTCGCGTTCTTCAGGCATCCGCAGCCCGCTGACGCTGAACAGCCCGGCGGCGATTGCCAATTTCCAGACGACGCGCGAACAGCTTGGCATCGACGGCGGCATGCTGATCGCCAACCCCGTTCCGGAAGCTGACGAAATCGCCCGCGAGGAAATGGAAATCTACATCGAGCGTGCTCTCGACAGCGCCGAGCGTGACGAAATCACCGGCAAGGCGGTAACACCTTACCTGCTGAGCACGATCTTCGACCTGACCGATGGCCAGAGCCTGAAGACGAATATTGCGCTGGTGGAGAACAATGCGCGGCTTGCGGCAGAGATTGCTGTAGCGCTTGGCGAGTAGGCCAACGTCTGGCCGGGCTGGCCCCCCAACGATCCATCGTCGCAAGACTTGAGGGGCGCACAGCGCCCCTTAATCATATCAGCTATCCAGCGTCTCTTTCACCGCCACAGCCAGCTGCTTCAGCGAGAACGGCTTTGGCAGGAACCCAAACTTCGCCTCCGGCGGCAGGTTGCGGGCGAACGCATCCTCTGCGTAACCGGACACGAAGATGAACTTCAGATCCGGATAGTTCTTGCGCAACTCGCGCAGCAGCGACGGCCCGTCCATCTCAGGCATCACCACGTCGGAGACGACGATGTCCACCTTGCCGTCGAGCTCCTCCATGATCTCGAGGGCCTCGACGCCGGAGCCGGCCTCATGGACCGTATAGCCGCGCGTCTCCAGCATGCGCTTGCCGCCGCGCCGCACTGCTTCTTCGTCTTCGACGAGCAGGATGACGGCCGAGCCCGTCAGATCTTCCGGCTGCTTCGGCTGGACGAGTTCCACAATCTGCGCACCGCCGGTAGCAACGGCCTGATCGGCGGCTTCCGCTTCCGCAGCGACTGCCGGTTCGACGATATGGCGCGGCAGGAAGATACGGAAGGTCGTGCCCTTGCCGACTTCCGATTCCGGCTGGATATAGCCGCCCGACTGCTTGACGATGCCATAGACCATGGCAAGGCCGAGACCTGTGCCCTTGCCCACATCCTTGGTGGTGAAGAACGGCTCGAAAATCTTGTCCATGATCTCGGGCGCAATGCCGGTGCCGGTATCGGTCACCTCGATCAGCACCATGTCTTCATGCGGCATGTAGGAATAGTTGAAGGCGGCAACTTCCGCTGCCGGCAGATTGCGGGTGCGCAGCGTCAGCGTGCCGCCATCAGGCATGGCGTCGCGGGCATTGACGCTGAGATTGATCAGCACCTGCTCGAATTGCGAAAGATCGGTTTTGACAGGCCAGAGATCGCGGCCATATTCGACGTCGAGCTTGACGTTGGTGCCTGAAATCAGCCGGTCGACCAGCATGCGCAGGTCGCCGACCACGTCGGTCAGGTTCAACACCGTCGGCCGCATCGTCTGCTTGCGCGAGAAGGCGAGAAGCTGGCGCACCAGCACCGCCGCGCGGTTGGCATTGCGCTTGATCTCTATCAGATCGGCGAAGCTCGCATCGGCAGGTCGCGCCTGCAGTAGCAGATGGTCGGAAGACAGGAGGATTGCCGTCAGCACATTGTTGAAATCGTGCGCGATGCCGCCGGCAAGCGTGCCGACCGCATTCATCTTCTGCGTCTGCGCCATCTGCGCTTCCAGCGCCTTCTGCTCGGTCACTTCCACCGCATAGACGATGGCCGCCTCCTCCGGCGCCTCGTCGCTCTGGTCGATGACTGCATTCACATAGAAGCGGAAGAAGCGTGCGTCATCGGTCGGCGTGCGGGAATCGATCGGCGGGATGTCGCCCTGCCGGTCCTTGGCGGCGGCGAGTGCCGCGGCAAGCTGCGGCCGGTCGCTGTCCTGCACGATCGTTTCCATCAGCGCGCCGCGCTCCAGATCGTCACGCGAGACGATATTGGAGAAAAGCTTCAGGAAAGGCGCGTTGGTGCGCAGGATCTTGCCATTGCCGTCGACGGAGGCGATCGCCATCGGCGTGTTGTTGAAGAAGCGCGTGAAGCGCATTGCAGCTGCCGAGGCCGACTGGCCGTTCTCACTGTCCTTGTCACGCGTCAGCACGATCGTCCGGCTCTCGCCGGGCGCTCCGTCGCGCATGGAGGTGACGCGGTGGATGATCTGCACCGGCAGGCTCTGGCCGTTTGATTTGCGCAGGTCGAGGTCCAGCGTCACGGTCTTCTTCAGCCCCGGCTCGGCCTGTACGGACTGGATCAGCGCCAGTCCCTCGCCCGCGACGAGATCGCCGATATTCATCGAGCCCGGCATGAATTTGGTGAGGTCGAGACCCAGCCATTCCGCAAGCGTGGCGTTCAGATAGAAGATCTCGCCCTTGCGTCCGGCAGAGAAGAAACCCGAGGGAGCGTGGTCGAGATAGTCGATCGCGTTCTGGAGTTCCTTGAAGAAGCGCTCCTGATCCTCGCGTTCGGCGGTAATATCGGTGATCTGCCAGATCTGCAGCGGCTTGCTGTCACCATCTTCCGGCTTCAGGAGCCGCGCTTTCAGGCGATACCAATGCGCGCCGGCATTGCTTCCGGGGCCAACGGCCCGCAGTAGGCGGAATTCTTCGCGCCCCTCCCGGCCCTCGCGCAGCCCGTTCACCAGCCGATAGAGCGCCTCGTTCGATTCGCGGTGGCGCGACAGCAGCGTCTCCAGCGTCTGCACCTCGGTCGCCTTGCGTGCACCCGTCAGCGCTCCATAGGCGGCATTGGCATAGACGATGCGGCCCTTCTCGTCGGTGATCAGCGTCCCGTCGGGATGGCTGTTCAGGAAAGCGCGCGCCAGGCTGTCGGACTGGCGCTGCGGCATGACCTCGATGAAGCCGATGACGGAGGAGACGAGGAAGAAGATGCCGACCATGGCGAGCACGCCGAGACAGCCGAGCACCAGTTCGTTGCCGAGCGAATCCTTGAAGAAGACGAAGGCTGCCGCCGCCGCAATCAGCACGATCGCCAGCAGAATGATGCGTATCGCCGTGCCAGAACGCCCCCCACGATCCACAAGCGGTGCGTTATAGTCGTCGACCTGACGCGATTTCGTCATCTATTCCTCGCATAAGCCCTTCCTGCCGCGCTCGTAACACCGCTACGAAGCAGGAATCAGGCAGTCTTTCCTTCTTATCAACTTGCTGCGCCCGCAAAAACAGCAGGTTTCGTCAGACTGCTTGAATTCACAGGCAAACGCGCCAATTTGCCCGTAATCCCGCCGGTGCCGCAGCGAGCGCCCGGCCAAATAGTTGCACAACACGAAATCGCGTTCGCCGGTGACTGGACAGACCCGCCGGCTCTTGCCTAAGGAGCGGAAAAGTCGTCTGTTGTGCTATAATGCGAAATGGAGTGAGTGCCTATGTTCGATGATGTTGTAGGGGCTTACGGTAGCCGCTTCCTGCTTGCCGCCGGTGGCGTCGGTATTGCCCTCATCCTGCTCATTCTCGTTCTGTGGTTCCTGCGCGGCCGTGCACCCTCGCCTTTCGTTCGCGGCGGTCGCAACCGCCAGCCGCGCCTGCAGGTGCTAGATGCCGCCGCCGTCGATGCCCGCCGTCGCCTGGTTCTCGTGCGCCGCGACAATGTCGAACATCTCGTCATGATCGGCGGCCCGACCGATATCGTCATCGAAAGCCGCATCCTGCCGGAAACCGAAGCCGAAACCGCTGCTGAGTTCCGCCCACAGCCGGTCGAGGAGCGTGCTGTCGCTCAGGAGCGTGCAGCAGTCCAGCCGCGCCGCGAGCCGCCGCCGAGGCCAGTCGCCGCCCCCGTCGCACCACCTGTGGCGGCAGGCGCCGAACCTGATTTCGAACCCTACAGCCCGGCACCGGCTCCGGTCATCGTCCCAGTCATCGCCCCGCCGGCCGAGCCGCTTCGCCAGCGCCCCGAACCTTCGGTCGCTCCGGCAGTCGCGCCGCCCATGTCTGTCCAACAGATGCCTGCCCAGCAGGCTCCCGCGCCACAGGTCTCCGCTCCGCCGCTCACAGCCGAGCGCGACGGCCCGCAGCGCATGTCGCAGCTTCAGCCGCGCCAGCCCGAACGCCCCGCTCCGCAACCCGCGCCCGATACCGCTAGCGCCGCAGATATCCTCGATGCAGCCCGCCAGCGCGTGCTGCCGCAGCAGCGCATCGAACCGGAAGTGTCCACTCCGCCGGCCCAGAGCATTCCCGCCGTTTCGCGGGGCGCTCCAGTCGCGACGGAAGATGGCGGTTTGCAATCGGCTGCCATCCGCCGCGATTTCCAACGCATCCTCGATGATGAGATATCGGCCAATCCGGCCGCCGAGCGTGTGGTTCCCGTACCCAATACGCAGCAGGCACGCCCTGCCCCGCAGCTTGGTGTTCCTCAGTCTGGCTCCCCTCAGCCAGGCTCAATGCCGCGCCGCGACCCCGACATGGCGCCGATCACGGGTGCGGATGCAGCACTTCAAAAGGAAGTCGCCCGCATCTTCGGCGAAATGAGCGTCAATCGCGACAAGTAAAAGCCGGAGCCATATGGCCCCTGAGCAAAGAGCACGAAAACAAAAAGCACCGCGATCGTCTCGCGGTGCTTTTTTCATTGCCGGTTCGGAAGTGATTATTCGTCCCGGTAAACCTTTTCGCGGCGCTCGTGGCGTTCCTGCGCTTCGATCGACAGGGTGGCGATCGGGCGGGCGTCGAGGCGTTTCAGGCCGATCGGCTCGCCGGTTTCCTCGCAGTAGCCGTAGGTGCCATCTTCGATGCGCTGCAGGGCTGCGTCGATCTTGGAGATCAGCTTTCTCTGACGGTCGCGGGCGCGAAGTTCGATCGCCCGGTCGGTTTCGGAGGATGCACGATCTGCGAGATCAGGGTGGTTAGCGCTTTCCTCAGCCAGATGGTCGAGTGTTTCGCGCGCTTCTCTAAGGATATCGTTTTTCCAGGCAACCAGCTTGGCTCTGAAATAAGCGCGCTGGTTCGTATTCATGAACTCCTCGTCTTCCGAGGGAACATAATTGCTAAGATCGATCTTCTCACTCAACGCGATTCTCCTGAAGAACATCTCATCTGGCCGGGTGTATATCCCAAGCGCTATCCGCGATTCAAGCCAAATAAGACAGGTAAACAGATTTTTAAATCTGTCATAAATTTGAGCTAACAGTCTATTTTCGCATCATTATTCCGAGCAGCGATTTTTGCTTGGCCTTCAAAACGCCGTGTTGGAACGCCCCTTTCGCGCTGTTGGAAGCCTGTGGACGGTTGACGTTGCGGGATTGCAACCGCTACTGAAAAGGCTCCGTTCGAAGCTGGATTTGCCCATGGCCGCCCTCCTGCCTCCACCCCATCGGATCTACCTCCTGCGTCATGCCGAAGCCGCCTGGGCCGAGCCCGGACAGCGCGATTTCGACCGCCCGCTGAGCCAAAAGGGTTTCGGCGATGCCGAGATTGTCGCCGACCGCGCCGCCGACAAGGGCTACCGTCCGGACATCCTGATCAGCTCGACCGCGCTTCGTTGCCGCGACACCGCCGAGGCCGTGCATCGCGCCATGGGCGAAACGCTCGATATGCGCTTCGTCGACACGCTCTATAACGCCTCGGTCGATACCTATCTCGAAATCATCGATGCGCAGGATGTGACGAGTGTCATGCTCGTCGGCCATAACCCGACCATGGAGCAGGCCCTATCGGCGCTGATCGGCCAAAAGGCTATGGCAGCCTCTGTGCCGAAAGGCTTCCCGACAGCCGGTCTCGCCGTCATCGATTACATCGCTACGACTGCGGCCTGGCGCCTCGCCGACTTCGTCATCGACTGAGCTTTTCGCGCCGCTTCTTTTTCGGGCTGCGACCCTTTCCTATATTGCAGGCAGTGCCATCAGGGATTCCGATTTGCCGCCACGCCTGACATCCTTTGCCGACGATGCGCTGATCGCGCTGGACAATCTTGCTGACCGTGCCAGCGGTCTCGTCAATCCGACCATCCGGCTCGGCGTCACCGGCCTTTCCCGCTCCGGCAAGACCGTCTTCATTTCCTCGCTGGTCCATAATCTCCTGCACGGCGGCCGCCTGCCGCTCTTCGAAGCAGTTCAATCCGGCCGCGTTTCGGCCGTCCGCCTGGAGCCGCAGCCCGATGATGCCGTACCGCGGTTCCAGTACGAGGATCATATCCGCGCGCTGGTGAAGGAGCGTATCTGGCCGGATTCCACCCGTGCGATCTCCGAACTGCGCATTACGCTGGATTATCAGAGCGCCAGCTCCTGGACGCGCATGTTCTCGCCCGGCCGCCTGTCGATCGATATCGTCGATTATCCCGGCGAGTGGCTACTCGACCTGCCTCTGCTCGGCAAGGATTTCCGCACCTTCAGTGAAGAGACGATTGCGCTTGCCGCAACCGGCATTCGCGCCGAACTGTCGAGTGCCTGGCTGGCGCTGACGAGAGCGACAGATATCACTGCTTCAGCCGATGAAATGGTCGCCCGCGATCTCGCCACCAGCTTTGCCGATTATCTGAAGGCCTGCAAAGCGGACGAACGCTCGCTTTCCACGCTTCCGCCCGGCCGTTTCCTGCTGCCCGGCGATCTCGACGGATCACCTGCGCTGACCTTCGCCCCGCTTGCCCTGCCGCCGGATGGAAAGCCCGAGCGCGGCTCGCTCTGGGCGATGATGGAGCGCCGCTACGAGGCCTATAAGTCAGTGGTCGTCAAACCCTTCTTCCGCGAGCATTTTGCCAGGCTCGACCGGCAGATCGTGCTGGTCGATGCGCTGCAGGCGATGAACCGTGGTCCGGAAGCCGTGCAGGATCTGGAGCGCGCCCTGACCGACGTGCTCGCCTGCTTTCGCCCCGGCAGCAATTCAATCCTGTCGTCGCTGCTCGGCCGGCGCATCGACCGTGTTCTGGTCGCCGCCACCAAGGCGGACCATCTGCACCACGAAAGCCATGACCGGCTGGACCGGCTGACGCGCCGCCTGGTCGACCGCGCGATCGATCGCATCGGCATGGCCGGCGCAGGCATCGATGTCATGGCGCTCGCCTCCGTGCGCGCCACGCGGGAGGCAACGGTGCGTCGCGACGGTCACGACCTGCCCGTCATCGTCGGAACACCCATGGCCGGTGAAAAGATCGCCGGGGAGACCTTCGACGGCGAGCGCAAGACGGCCATCTTTCCCGGCGATCTGGCGGAAAATCCCGAATCCCTGTTCGA
Organism: Rhizobium sp. CF142; assembly: GCF_000281145.1. NCBI lineage: Bacteria > Pseudomonadati > Pseudomonadota > Alphaproteobacteria > Hyphomicrobiales > Rhizobiaceae > Rhizobium > Rhizobium sp. CF142. The sequence continues at coordinate 104,192 of NZ_AJWE01000130.1, forward strand.
GCGCATCGAGGCCGGCGACACATCGGTCGAGCTGCCCGACGTCAGTGTCGTACGCTTTCGCCCGCCGCAGCTCGAGGAAACCGGCGGCGGTATCAAACTCTCCGTGCCGCATATCCGCCTCGACCGCGCCATGCAGTTCCTGTTCGGAGACCGCCTCGCATGAGTAAGCCGCCGATCGACCAGCCCAATCAGCCGCGCCGCGCCCCCGCCGCCTTCACCTATGAGGAAGAGAATGCGGCGCCCGAAGCCCCGCGCGTAGAACGCCGTAAGCCGGCAAGTTTTTCCGGTGAGGTGGTGCTGACGCCGGACGAGGAAGATCCCTTCCTCAATCCGGAGCAGGATCCGAGCCCGCTGCCGGTCGCCACCCCGCGCAAGCGCCGCACCTCCTTCGCCAGCATCGCTGCCGGCGCTTTCGGCATTCTGCTGTCGCTCGCCTTCGGCCTCTGGACCGACCGGCTGATCCGCGATCTCTTCGACCGCGCCGACTGGCTGGGCTATGCCGCCCTTGCCGTGCTTGCGATCGGCATCCTCGCCGTCATCGCCATCGTCATCAGAGAAACGGCAGGCATGATGCGGCTTGCCGCGGTGCAGACCATCAAGGCCGAAGCCGATGCCGCGATCCTGGAAACCCGCCCCGCCAAGGCACGCGCGGTCGTCGCCCGCCTGATGAGCCTCATCGCCAACAAGCCGGAAACCGCCAAGGGCCGAGCCACGCTGAAGGAGACCGAAGGCGAGGTCATCGACGCTCCGCATCTGATTGCGCTTGCTGAGCGCGAGCTGCTTGCGCCGCTGGATCGCCGGGCACGCGCGCTGATCGTCAATTCCTCCAAGCGGGTCTCGATCGTCACGGCCGTCAGCCCCCGCGCCATCGTCGACCTGCTCTATGTGCTCTATGAGGCTGCCCGCCTGATCCGCGCCATGGCCGAACTGTACGGCGGCCGCCCCGGCACGCTCGGCATGCTGAGATTGATGCGTGACGTGCTCGCCCACCTTGCCGTGACCGGCTCGATTGCCGTCGGTGATAGTCTTGTTCAGCAGGTGCTGGGCCACGGGCTCGCCTCGAAGCTCTCGGCCCGACTCGGCGAAGGCGTGATCAATGGTCTGATGACGGCGCGCATCGGCATTGCCGCCATGGATCTCTGCCGTCCGCTGACCTTCCGGGCGCTGAAACGGCCGGGAATCGGTGACTTTATCGGCGACTTGACGCCGTCGATGACGACGCGCAACGGCAACCCTTAAGCAAAAAAGCCGGATTTCGCCACATTCAGGCCTTCTTATGAAGGCTGCGAAAAACTTGAGCGGATTCAATGCGCTACATCCGCTGCCTCAGAAACATTTCCTCGCGAAAGCCCTGTATTTCCACGCATTTCGGCGGCCCGGAAAGAAAGCATTAACCATTCTCCGGCAAAACTTCAGACCAGTTCCCGAGTGGTGTTTGCCAAGGAAAATCCATGTACTCGCGCAAGTTTCTTTTTGTATGCGGCCTGGCCGCCGCGGCATTGTCTCCAGTGGCAGACGTCGCTTCCAACGCCACTGCCGCAACCCGTGACAAGGCCTTCTTCGAATCCGTCGCCGGCACCTGGAAGGGTCCAGGCGAAATCGTCGCCGGCAAGTACAAGGGCACGAAATTCACCTGCAATCTCGTCGGTTCTCCGGCCGATGATTCTTCCGCCGGCATCAAGCTCGACGGTACCTGCCGCGTCGGCGTCTTCAAGCAGCCGATGAGCGCCGTCATCTCCCAGTCCGGTTCCACCTACAAGGGTAAGTTCCTCGATGGTGCCGAAGGCAAAGGTCTTGATATCGTCTCCGGCGCCGTCACCGACGATACCGTCGTCGTTGGTATCAATCGCTCCAAGCTGAACGGCGCGATGATTGCCCGCGTTCGCGACGACAAGACTATGAATGTCACCGTTTCGGTCAAGGTCGAAAGCCAGATGGTCCCGGTCATCGGCCTGACGCTAACCCGCCAGGTCGATGAAATGGCTGTTGGCTCGATCCAGTAAGCTGTTCATTCGGAATATATTTTCCTGAGGCGGCGGTTTTCCGCCGCTTTTAGTTTGGCTGCTAGCGTCCGAAGGCCCGCGAAGACGGGCCTTTTCTCTTTTTGATCTTGGTTGTTCCTATTGTTTGCAAGAGCGGCTTGACTGCCGCCTCGATAGGAGAACCGCTCATGCGTTCCCTACCTTCATATTTCGTGATGGCATCGGGATCATTTCCCGCTACGCAACGTTCTTTGTGGACAGCAGGGCTTGACCCTGCGAGGACAGGGAGACGAAGGACATGAACGCAACCAACGCGGATACGGAAACTAGGAGCCTGAAGCTCGCCAAGGAATATCTGCGCCTCGGCGGACACCGCCGCTGCAAGATCGACGATAACATCACCACTGTGCGCCAGTGGGAGAAGGATCCGCCGGAGGCGGAACGCTTCTGGCAGGAACAGGTGCAGTCGCTTTCTGCCGCTGACCGCAAGCAGGTCGAGGATTTCCTGCCGAGCATCAATTCGCCCTGAGTGCTTGAAACTGCAGGTCTGACGCCCGATAACTGGATCCATCTCTGCATCGATATGCAGAGGATGTTCGCAGCCTGCGCTTGGTGGCCCCGTCTAAGTCTTGCGCCACCAGTCGCGGCTCTCGTCCGCGATCTCGATCCCCGCGATGTCGGCGCCGCTAAGCCAAGCGGAAACCGCCCTGCCCCGGACAGTGAGTTCGGGCGCGATATCCGCAAGCGGCATCAGCACGAAGCCCCGCTCCGTCATGCGTGGATGCGGCAGTTCCAGCCGCGGCGCATCCTGCGCGACACCCTCATAGGTCAGCACATCGATATCGAGCGTGCGCGGTCCCCAGCGCTCGATGCGCTCGCGCTTCATCTCCCGCTCGATCAACAGGCAGAGATCGAGCAGCGCTTCCGGCGCAAGCCGTGTTTCCACCGCCGCGCAGGAGTTGAAGAAGTGGGACTGGTCGGTCTTGCCCCAGGGCGGCGTGCGGTAAAGCCGCGAGACGGCGGCCACCCGGCAGTCCGGATGGGCGTCCAGCACCGCAAGCGCTGATGCCATGGACTTGACCGGATCGCCGATATTGCCGCCGAGGCCGAGCGTTGCGAGACGGAATGGATTATCGGGTACGATGCTCAACGGTCACCTGCACGAAATCGAGCACGCCAGGGATCGGCGCATTCGGCTTGCGCACCGTGATCTTGGCCCTGATAATCTGCGGGAATTTTTTACAGAGCCCCTTGGCGATATCGAACGCCAGCGCCTCGATCAGGTAGCGCCGCTGGCCGACGACGATTTCTTCGATGATGGTGAAGGCGGTGCCATAGTGGACGGTCTCATCGATGGAATCGTTTTCCAGTGCGCTGCCCGCTTCCACCTCCAGTTCGGCATCCACGAAGAAACGCTGGCCGAGGAATTCCTCTTCGGCATGCACGCCGTGGCGGGCGAAGAAGGCGCAGTTCTGCATCAGGATCGTATAGGTACTCATGACGGCCTCCCCCTAAAGCATGTCGCGCAAAAGTGTGTAGCGATTTTGCGACAACGACATGCGTAAAACAAAGACTTCAAGCATGTCGCGCAAAAATGTG